>JAFAOS010000310.1 GCA_019247515.1 Chloroflexota bacterium
GCCTCCGGAGTGCCGACCAGCCAGTCGTCCACGGTCGCGCTCAGGGGACGCTCGGCGTTGGACTCCAGCGCGGTCAGGACGTCGGCCCGCGGCTCGCCTCGCCGCGAGGGTGGCCAGCTGGCGATCTGACGCGCAAGCGATCGGACCTCGTCCTCCGTCGACGCGATCAGCACCTGAATCTCCAGCGAAAGCTCCAGTTGCGCGAAGTCCTTCACGGCGCGAGCGCATGCCGCCCGCAAGGCATCCAGCTTACGGCGCAAGCGGCTGGGACTCGCGGGCGTGCTGTTCCAGCCATCGGCGTGCCGCACGATGGCATCCAGCCAGGCGTCGCCGCGCGCTTCGCCCAACCAGATGGGCGGTCGCGGCTGTTGCGCCGGACCTGGCCGGCATACCGCGCCGTCGGTAGAAAAGTACCTGCCACGAAAATCGACGGGCTGATCGGAAATCCACAAGGCTTCAATCAGGTCCAGCCCTTCGTCCATGCGCGCAATCCGCTCGCTCTCAGACGGCCAGTCGAGTCCGTAGGCGCGGACCTCGGCTTCCTGCCAGCCGCAGTCGTAGAAGAAGATCAGCCGGCCGTCCGACAGCGCGTCAAGGGTGCTGGCCATTTTCGCCGCGATCGCCGGGGCGCGGAACGGCTGCGCCAGGTGAATCGTGCCCAGCTTGATGCGACTGGTGCGACCGGCGATGACCGACAGCGTGGTCCAACCTTCCATGATGGCGTTGTCGAAGCCGTGCATCAGGTGATCGGCTACCCACACGGAATCAAAGCCAAGTTTCTCGGCTTCGACCGCCGCGTCCACCGCGGCGCGCGGCTCCAGCTTCGTCGCCGCGGGCGTCCGGAAGAACGCCGCGCCGGGATTGGCAAACACGGGCACGCAGAACCCGAATTGCGTGTCGCGCGCCCGAATCTCAGACTGCGCCAATGCCCGCCCCGCGGTGCTCCAGTGGCACGCCGGCCTCACGCGCCGCGGCGACCAGCGTGCGAAACGAACGCGCGGCAACCTCGGACGGATCATAGTCCGGGCGGCGCTGGACCATGACGCTGATTTCGACCGTCAGGTACCCCGCGTACCCGCCGTCGCGCAGCGCTTGCAAGTAGCGTGCATACGCGAAATCGCCTTCGCCCGGAACCAGGAACTCGTGGTCTGGACTCCGGCCCCGCTGGTCCTTCAGGTCGGTGTGCACGGCGTAGGGCAACAGCTGGGGCAGATACTCGTCCATGTCCCGTCCCATCACTTCGAAGTGGCTGTTGTCGAGATTCAACCGGAAACAGGGCGAATCCACTGTCTGCATCAGCCACGCGACCTTTTCGGGCTGGTCCATCGCCTGCCCGACGTGCGGCTCCAGGGCGAGGACCCCGCCGCGAAGTGCCGCGTGGTGCGCCAGCTCACCAAAACGTTCGGCCAGACGCGTGCGATCGGTAGCGTACGTCTCGGGCTTGCCCTGCCCCATGCTGACCAGCGGCGGCGGGCCAGCGGCGCCCGCGAGGTCCGCCGCGAGGTCCAGTCCGGCGCGGATCCGATCCATGTTGCGCCGCAACTGCTCAGCATCGGGCTCGAGCAGATTGGCATGCCCCGCGATCGCGGTCAGGCTCAGTCCCGCCTCATGGAGTCGCGAGCGCAATGCGCGACGTTCGGCTGACGAGATCCGCATGGCGTCGAGCGCCGCAAAGCGGTCATCCGAAACCAGGCAGATTCCGACGTAACCGGCACGCTGGACGATCGCGATCTGCTGCTCCACGGGTAGCTCACGCATGGCCCAGGCACTGAAGGCGAGACGCAGGTTGGACACGCTCCGCGGGCATGATAGCCTGTCGCCACTCGACAATCGCAACGGGGGATCCTCACATGAGTCAGTCGCCTTCGGGCTCCGCCGAACACGTCCTGACCAGGCGCGGCCTGCTGCGGGTTGCATTGTTGAGCGCCGGCGCGACGCTGGCGGCGGCGTGTTCGCAACCAACTCCACCCGTCACCAACGCGCCGCCCACCAGCGCACCTGCTGCCGCGCCCACGCAATCGGGCGCCGCGCCGCCTGCTGGCGCCCCAACTCAAGCGGCCGCCGCGCCCGCGCCCGCGCCAACACAGCCAGGCTCCTCCGCCCCCGCGCAGCAAGCCCCCGCCAGCAGCACTGGACCTGTCGAAGTCTCGTTCCTCACCACGCAGACCAACGACGCCGACGTCAAGATCTATCAGCAGCTCTCTGACAAGTTCCACCAGGAAAACCCCAACATCACCGTCAAGATCTCGGCGACCGACGGCACCAATTACGATCAGAAGCTCCTTACCTACATCCAGGCCGGCACGCTGCCGGACATCGTGCAGACCAGCGATAACTTCGCCAAGCCATTCAAAGACGCCGGCGTGACCCAGGACATGATCCCGTACGCCCAGAAGACCAACTTCCCGTACATGGACTTCGACCCGACGTTCCTGAACCTGGGCATGGTCGACGGTCAGCTGCACATGTTGCCGAAAGAGGGCGACATCATCCTGCCGTTCATCAATCTGCGCATGGCTCAGGAAGCGGGCGTCAGCCCGCCAACGGATTTCGACCCGGCCAAGAATCCCGACGGTTGGACCTGGGACGACTTCATGAACATGTGCAAGCGTTTGACGGTCGACGCCAACGGCAAGCACGGCGACGAGGACGGCTTCGACAGGGACAACGTGGCGGTCTATGGCGCGTCGATGTCGATTGACGCGTGGTACACGTACGTGCCGGCGGTGCTCGCCAACGGCGGCACTTTCGTGGCCGACGACCTGTCGCACTCCACGCTGAACTCCCCCGAGGGCGTCGCCGCCTTCAAACGGCTGACCGACCCGGTCATCCAGGGCTACTGGGCGCCCCTGACGCTCATCCAATCGCTCAGCAACCAGGCGGGCAACGTGTTCGCCGCGGGTCGGGCGGCTATGGCGCCGCTCCAGCGGCTGTGGTGTACGACCTTGCGCGCGAGCCTGACCGACGATTTCGACGTGCTCCACTACCCGAAGGGCCCATCCAAACGCATCACGGGCATGGGCACGTTCGGGTTCGCGCTGACTGCCAAATCAAAGCAACCGGACGCCGCCTGGCAGTTCCTGACCTGGATGTACGGCGAAGAAGGCATGTCGATCATTACCGCCTCGTACGCCGCCGTTCCGGCGATGAAGCGCTTCTACGACAGCTCTTTCTGGCGCGACCTTCCGCCACCACCGCACAGCAACGCCGTCTTCGTCGACTCGTTCGTGTACGGCACCACGCCACCGCGTCTGCCGTTCTATTCGACCGGTGACTTCCGACAGTCGGTGACCGATGGCATGACGGCCATCACGCTGGGCAAGTCCACACCCGAGGAGGTGGTCGCCAACGTCGATCAGGTACTGAACAAGTATCTGAAGGACCAGCAGAGCGCGTAGCTGGATGGCCTCCACGTCGACAGTCGCGGCGCAACGGCCGGCTTCGGCAGAGACCGCCACTGTATGGCGACCGGCGCGGCTGCACCGCCGAGACTGGTTGTGGGCGCTGCTGTTCCTTGGTCCGAACCTGGTGCTGTTCCTGGCGTTCACCCTCGGGCCCATGCTTTACGGCTTCGGCGTGAGCTTCTTCGACTGGAACATGCTCCAGCCCGCGCGCTTCGTCGGAATCGGCAACTACGTCCAGTTCTTCATCGGCGATCAACTCACCGGCAAGGTCGTCGGCAACTCGGTCTATTACGCGCTGGGAGCGCTGCCAGCCTCGGTGCTGATCCCACTCGGTCTGGCCGTCCTGCTCAACGCCGGAGTCCGGGGCACCGGCCTGTTCCGCTCGATCTACTTCCTGCCTCTGGTGGCTTCGGTGGTCGCGGCCTCCACGATCTTCAAGTGGGTGTACGCCAAAGACTTCGGCACCATCAATCAGATCACTGGCTTGTTCGGCATCCCGCGCCAGGACTGGCTCTTCGACGAAAGACTGGTCATTCCAGCGCTCATCGTCGTGTCCGTCTGGCACCGGATTCCGCTCAACATCATCCTGTATCTGGCCGCGCTGCAGAGTGTCCCACGCGCGTTGTACGAAGCTGCACGGATTGACGGCGCCGGCGCCTGGGCCCAGTTTCGCCACGTCACCTGGCCGATGGTCACTCCGACAACATTCTTTGTCCTGATCATCACCGTCATCAGCCTCACGGTCGGCGGCTTCGACCAGGTCAGCGTGATGACCCAGGGCAACCCGTTGAACGCCTCGAACATCATGGTGTTCAACATCTGGCGGACCGCTTTCGTCTACTTCCAGATGGGCTACGCGTCCGCCATGGCCTACCTTCTGTTCCTGGTCGTGCTGTTGTTCACGGCAGTCCAGTGGTGGCTCCAGCGCCGCTGGGTCCATTACTGAGAGGCGCCGCGGTGGTTGTTACCGTTCAACCTGCCCGCATGCGGCGTCGACGCTTGCGTCTGCACCTCGGCACGTTGCTGGTATACGCGGTGTTGATTTTCGGAGCGGCGGTCATGTTGTACCCGTTCGTGTACATGCTCTCGACCTCGCTCAAATCGCCGGCGCAGGTGTACGTCTTTCCGCCGCGCTGGATTCCGACGCCAATCGTGTGGTCCAACTACACGACGGCGTTCGGTCGGCTCGGCATCCGCCCATTCCTGAATTCGTTCCTGTTCACTGGCGCGGTCGTGCTGGGACAGGGCCTGGTCACCACTATGGGCGGCTACGCATTCGCCCGCCTGCGCTTTCCGTACCGGAACGCGATCTTCATTGCGTATCTCGGCACGCTGATGGTGCCGTTTGTCGTGGTTTCGATTCCGTTGTTCGTGATCGTCGCGCGGTTGGGCTGGCAGGACACGTACCAGGGGTTGATTCTGCCGATCCTGGCCAATGGCGCGTTCGGCACGTTTCTGTTTCGTCAGTTCTTCCTGACCATTCCGGAGGAGCTTGGCGACGCGGCCACGGTCGACGGCGCCAATCACCTGGACATTTTCGCGCGGATCTATCTGCCTCTGTCGACTCCGGCGCTCACCGCGTATGGGGTCATCACCGCGCTGAGCGCCTGGAACCTCTATCTCTGGCCGTTGATTGTCCTGCAGTCAGACGACCTGAAGCCGGTCACGCTGATCATCGCTCAGTTCTCGAGCTCGATGAATGCCCAGCTGAACATTATGATGGCGTCAGTCGCGATCGCACTGCTGCCTATGTTCATCCTGTACGTGATCGGTCAGCGCTTTTTCGTAGAAGGCGTGGCCATGACGGGGCTCAAAGGGTAACCTTTCGGTAGGCAGCAGCATCACACTAGCGCGCCGGTACGGCGCTCAGTGTCGAAAGTTTTTCCACCTGCGGTGGAGCCCTTGATCAGGTTGAAATGACCTGCTCGTGCTCTTGTACGAGAGGTTCTCCGAGACGCCCACGAGTTCGGCAGTCATGCCACGAGGAGACGGACACCACACTGGCATGCTGTTGAAAAACTGACTCGAGGGCTCCACCGCAGGTGGAATTCGTCGACACTCAGCGCCGTACGGGCGCGCCAGCGTGATGGTGGACATCGATTCGCCGGTGACACGAGTTCGACAGTCATGTCACGAGGAGGCGGACACCACACTGGGGCATGCTGTTGAAAAACTGACTCGAGGGCTCCACCGCAGGTGGAATTCGTCGACACTCAGCGCCGTACGGGCGCGCCAGCGTGATGGTGGACACCGATTCGCCGGTACGTCTCGAAGGTGTCAAAAGCTTGTCTTCAAAGAGAAGCAGAACTTTTTCAACAACCTGTTTTAGTCCAGGTTGAAGACGCGCACGGCGTTGCCCGCGAGCAGTTTGTACTTCAGTGTCTCGTCCATGCCTTCGGTCAGCTTCGGAATAAAGGTCTGTGAGTCTGGCCAGAGCGTGATGGAGTGCTGGTAATCCGTCGAGTACATCGCCGCGTTGGCCAGCTGTGTATTTTCCTGGGCGAGCTTGAAACCAATGTAGTCGTCCAGGGCGGTGAAGAATACGTTGGTCCCGATGTGCTCTTCCGGATGCAAGGTTGGCATGTTCGGGTACCAGTTGGCGCCTTTCATCTTCGGCCGGTTGACGGTCAGGTACATCTGCTGCATCCAGTAGCCGGCCCAACCGACGTTGACTTCGGCGTGCAGGAACTTGAGCTTTGGGAAGCGTTGGAAGACACCGGTCAGAATCATGTCGGTGAGATGATCGATAGCGCTGAAATAGCTTTTGACAGTGGCCGACGCGCGAAGGTTGTCGCTGTCGACGCCCGGGATCTTTGGGCGGTCGGTTGGCCGCTTGCCGCCAAACATGTGGTGGAGCGAAGCGACGATTCCGGATTCACTGCAGAAGCTCCACAACGGATCGTAGTACGGGTCGTAGTAGGGTCGCGCCGGATAGTAGGGCAGGAAAAAGGCTTTCGCGCCTTTGCGCGCCGTGCGCTCGGCTTCGGCCACCATCGCCTCGGCGCCGTCGTCCGTGGGCAGCGGGCAAACCCCGAACAGCCGCGCGGCGTCTGCCGAGCAGAAGTCTTCGATGAGCCAGTCGTTGTAGGCGCGGATACAGGCGATGCCAAGCTCTCGGTCGGCCAGCTCATATGTCTGGCGCGTCACCAGCGGGTAGATGACGGCCGCGTCCACGCCGTCCATGTCGAGGTCCTTGATATGGGCGGCGCCGTCGTAATTGCCGGGCCGCAGCTGGTCGAAGCGGTACCCGCCGGCGGACAGCAGCTCGTTCGGCGGACTGAAGACCTGGCTGGGTGGGCCGCCGTCGAAGCTCCACCCTTCGCCTCCCTTCGTGGGATTCGGCAGGACTCGGGGTGAGCGGTCCTTGAGATGAGCAGGCAGTCGGTCGACGTACGTGCCAGGCGGCTCGATGATGTGATTGTCCGCGGAGATGACCCTGTACTTCATCACGCTCGATCGTATCTCCCGCCCGATATTATTCGTACACCCGCGTGCTGACTCGGGTGGCCTGGGCCACCAGGGCCGGCGAGTAGGCCGCCCTGGGGCCCGGTGTGTACGTGACGGCGTGCAGCCGTCCGTTGTATGGAAATGCGCCATGCCGTTCGTACACTCCCCAATGCACTGGCGAGCGTCGGTCAATGCCCACGTCAATGCCTTCGAGTGGTGACAGGCCCACCAGCATCGGCACGCGGTCGAGACATCCAACCTGCTGGCCGTCGACCGCGAGCGTGAGTCGCCAGCCGAATTCCGGCAACGGCTCGGCGGCCAGGCTGATGCGTCGGTGACCCGGCGCCAGTGCACCAGCGTCGAGCTCGTTGAGATCGCCATACGCGTTGTAGGCGAGATGGAGGCTGCCATCCTCCACGTACACGCTGTAGCCGCCGCCCTGGTCGCCGTGCGCCACCAGCACGCCAGCGTCGCCAGCAGCGTGGGTCAGCTCGATCGCTACCTCGAAGGAGCGCAGGGCAATCAGTCTGTTCGACCGATAGCGTTCGAGTGTCGGAGTTCCGGGCAGCAGTCGCACGGGTTGCTCGAATTCCGCTTCCTCGGGTCGGCGGCGCGCCCGCGCACTCGTGGCATCCGGCAATGGAAAGACGGCGTTCGCCAGGGCCGCCGACTCCCACGCGGCGGCCAGCTCGCGCACCTTCTCAGGATAGCGATCGGCGACGTTGTCGATCTCCGTCGGGTCGGCGCGCACGTCGAAGAGCTGCCACTCCTGGTCGGAGTACGGGGTGCCGGGCGGGTGTCGGGTGAGGAGTTTCCAACCGTCGCGGTAGAAGCCGCGATTGCCACCGTGTTCCACGTACTGCTCGGTCCGGGTCGTGGCGGCGGCCGCGTCGCGCAGCACCGTCTCGAAGCTCACGCCGTCGATCGTTTTGACCGCGCGTCCATGGCGCTCCGCGGGCCGATCGATCCCGAGCAGGCCCAGCAGTGTCGGATAGACGTCGGTCACATACGCGTACTGGTGACGCACGCCGCGTTCCGACAGGCCCTCTGGCCAGGAGACGATCATCGGGACCCGCACGCCACCCGCGAACGTGTTGCTCTTGTACAGCCGAAACGGTGTGTTGGACGCCATGCCCCAGCCGCGCGGGTAGTGAATCGCCGCGCGCGGACCGCCGATCAGCTCCGGATCGCGCGGGACGTCGCGCACCCATTTGTCGCCCGTGACCAGCGCCTGGAACTGACTGAAGTAGCTGCGTGTCCCGACGCGGCCACCCTCCGCGGTGCCACCGTTGTCGGACATCACCATGACGAGGGTATTGTCCAGCTCGCCCAGCGCTTCAACGGTCGCCAGCAGCCGTGCCAGGTTCTGATCGACGTTGTCGACCATCGCCGCGTACACCTCCTGGTAGCGAACGAGCAGGTCGCGCTCGGCCTGTGGCAGGTCCGTCCAGGCGGGTACCTCGTAGCCCGGCTCGAAGTTCCGGGGAGCCAGCCGCGTGCCAGGTGGAAACAGGCCGGCCTGCAGTTGGCGCGCAAAGCGCTGTGCGCGCAGCACGTCCCAGCCAGCGTCGAAGCGGCCGCGGTATCGGGCGATGTCCTCCGGTTTTGCGGCGAGCGGGCCGTGGACCGCGTGATGCGCCAGATACAGGAAGAAAGGTTTGCGGGCATCGTGCGCGCGCAGGCCCTTGAGCATGCCGATGGCGCGGTCGGTCAGGTCGTCGGTCAGGTAGTAATCGGCCGGGTATTCGTCGACTTCGAGCGGACTGTTGTCGACTCTGAGCTGATGGGGGTGAAAGTAGTTGGTAAGGCCCTCCATGCAGCCGTAGTAGCGATCGAACCCGCGCTGCAGCGGCCATGAGCCGCGTGCCGCGGCGTCATTGATCGCCGAGTCGCGGGTCAGATGCCATTTCCCGACCGCGAACGTCGCGTAGCCGGCGTCGCGGAGCACCTCGGGCAGGGTCACGACGTCCTCGGCGAGCTCCATCGCATAGCCGGGAAAGCCAATGTCGCGTGCGGCGACCGTGGCGAAGCCGGCCCGATGTGGATTCAGACCGGTCATCAGCGCCGCGCGCGCCGGCGAGCACACCGGGGCGGTGTGATAGTTGGTGAGGCGTACACCGCGCTCGGCCAGCGTATTCAGGGTTGGCGTGGCGATCTCCGATCCGAACGGGCCGACATCGCTGTACCCCAGGTCGTCGAGCAGGACGACGATGACATTCGGCGCAGCCCCGGGTGCAACGCGACGCGGCGGCCACCAGGGTTCGGACTCACTCAGCGTCCGCCCGATCCTGCCACCAAACTGGTCATAGCCGTTTTCGAGCACCAACACAACCTCCGCGAAATGACCTTGTACACTGCTGAGACCTGGCCATGCACACCCCGAACGTCCACCAGCAGCCCGTGATCCACCGCCGTTCCGACGCCTGGTTCCACGACCCGGACATGTACGGCTTCGTCCGGCGCGCCTTCGCCAAAAGCATGGGCTACGACGACCAGGACCTCGCCCGACCCATCATCGGCATCGCTCAAACTCAGAGCGACCTGAACAACTGCAACAACAATTTCCTCGAGCTCGCGGAGCACGTCAAGCGGGGCGTGTGGCAGGCGGGCGGCACGCCCCTGGAGTTCCCCACCATCTCGCTCGGTGAGTTGTTCATGAAGCCCACCACCATGCTGTACCGCAACCTGATGGCGATGGACACCGAGGAGATGATCCGCGCGCATCCGCTGGACGGAGTCGTCCTGCTCGGCAATTGCGACAAGACCGTCCCCGCCCAGATGATGGGCGCGGCGAGCGCGAATGTGCCGGCGCTCATCCTGACAGGTGGCCCCCACCTCAGCGGCAGGTTCCGGGGTCAGAGTCTGGGAGCGTGTTCGGACTGTCGACGTTTCTGGGCGGAATATCGCGCGGGTTCGCTGAGTGAAGAAGAGCTGTGCGAGGTGGAGGATGGCATCAATCGATCAGACGGCCACTGCACCGTCATGGGCACCGCCTCGACCATGGCGGGCATCGCTGAAGCGCTCGGGTGGGCACTCCCGCACACCGCGGCGATTCCGGCACCGGATGCGCGCCGCCTGCGATTAGCCGAAGCGGCTGGTCGACAGAGCGTGGCGATGGTCCAATCCGCCATCAAGCCCGGCGACTTCCTCACTCCGCGCGCATTCGAAAATGCCATCCATTTGATCATGGCGCTCGGAGGTTCGACGAACGCCGTCATTCATCTCACCGCGGTTGCCGGCCGGCGCGGTATCCCGCTCCCGCTGGACCTGTTCGATCGCATTTCACGCGAGACGCCATACATTACCAACTTGCAGCCCAGCGGCCAGTTCCACATGGAGCAGCTTCACGAGGCCGGCGGAGTTCCCGCGGTCCTGAAAGAGCTTGCGCGTGGCGGGTTGCTCCACCTGGACGAGCGCACCGTCAGCGGCCAGACGCTGGGTGAGTCGCTGGAGCGCGTACTGCCGCTCGGCGCCGACGGGTCCAGCGGAACGGGCTGGTGTGGCGCCGAACGCATCATTTTCCCACTGGACCAGCCACTGGCGGCGGATGGTGGCATCGTGGTCCTGCGCGGCAATCTGGCACCGCTCGGGGCGGTGGTCAAGCAAACGGCGGTGACACCCCACTTGAGAAAGCACCGCGGCAAGGCGCTGGTCTTCACGTCGACGTCCGATCTGGCCGCGCGCGTCGACGATCCCGCGCTCGAGGTGAGCCCCGAGACGGTCCTGGTGCTGCAAAATGCCGGACCGAAGGGCGCCCCCGGCATGCCGGAAGCGGGCAGCCTGCCGATACCGAAGAAGCTGCTCGCCGCGGGCGTGCGCGACATGCTGCGCATTTCCGACGCGCGGATGAGCGGCACCGCGTTTGGGGCGGTGGTCCTGCACGTGGCGCCGGAAGCCGCCGTGGGCGGTCCCCTGGGACTGGTCCAGACCGGCGACTGGATCGACGTCGATCTGGACGCTCGCCGGCTGCACCTGGAGGTGGCCGACGACGAGCTGGCCCGCAGACGCGCCGCATGGCAGCCGCCCGCCAGCCTCCGCCAGGCGCGCGGCTACACCCGACTGTACGTCGACCACGTGCTGCAAGCCGACGAGGGTGCGGACTTCGATTTTCTCACCGGCGGCGATTAGAAAGTCCGCCCCACGACCACCGTGGAATGGTCAGTCCCTCGGGCACCTCGTCGGCAGACCGCTGATAGCTGTTCATCGCGGTTGTGGTCGACCAGGAGAAGTAGTCGTGTAATGCCTGGCGCAGCTGCTGGTCGTCGAGTACGTCGGCGGTCCTCCCAGTGCCTCGGCCCAATACGCCGCCAGCCGCTCGACGTGATCGGGGTGAAAGCCGTGGCTGAAGGCATGACTTACCACCTCGTCCTGCATGACCCTGGCATGCCACGCAAACGCCAGCCGTCGTAAACCGTCGTCACCACCCACTGCCTCATAGATCGTGCGCACGCTCGAAGATGATAGAGACCGTGCGGCCACCGCCTCACAGTAGGATTGCGCGTATGCGGCGCGCGCGACGACTCTTTCGGCCCGGTGTCGGCATGCTGTGCGCGCTGTGCGTTCTGGTCCCGGCTCTGATCGGCGCCGAGCTGGTCGTGCGCGGCTACCAGGAGCGGCTGGTCCGCGATGTCCAGACGCGCGCCAGCAACGGGCTCGACAATGCCTCCACGCTCTTTGATCAGGAGCGGCTGCGCACGCTGAACAACGCGGAGCTGAGTGCCAGCCACCTGGGTCCGCTGGTCGCCCAGGACAGCCCGGACGATCTGCTCAAAGCCACCGCGGATGTCCGCGCCAATGTGCTGCGCAGCACCAGCCTGGTCGCGCTGGTCGACGCTGGGGGTCACACCCTGGCGAGCGATCCGGCGAGCAATCTCCAGTTCGCCACTCAGGGAGACGTGAAGACGGCGCTGCAAGGCAAGTTGGCCGCCGGCTGGCAGGAGCGCACCCCACTGGCGCTCGAGTCCGCGGCGCCGCTGCCCGAGGGCGACGGCGCGGTGCTCGTGGCCGAAAATGTCGACGACACGCTGCTCAACACGGGCGCCCGATTGACGTCGCTCGAGATGGCGTTGGTCGAGAATGGTCGCATGATCTCGGCTTCACGCGGCATCCGTCGTTCGCTGACGTTCGCCGCAGATACCTCGGCCGACACCAACCTGGTGCGCCAATCCGGCGATACGTTCGAGCGCACCACCATCGGCCCGGATGCGTACTACCTCGCCGCGCGTCCGATCACGCTCAGCAACGGCAAAGTCATCGGCACCCTGCTGGCCGGCTCGGCAGCGGCGGCGGTCGACGACGCCACTCGCCAGGCGCGCGCGCTGGCCTTCGCGGCGGCCGTGCTGGGTGCGCTGGGCGCGGGGCTGGTCGGCACGCTGTTCGGGCGACGCACCGCGCGCCGCGCGCGGCAGCTGGCGCGTGTCGAAGACGAGCTCGAGACCAGTCGCGCCCAGGCGGACCACCTCTCGGCCGTGCTCGCCAGTCTGACTGAAGGCGTGATCGTCGCCGATGCCGAGCACCGTGTGTGGCTCGTCAATCCCGCCGCACGCAACTTGCTCAGCCTGCCCGCGGGTGACCACCAGCCGTACGCGCTGTACGCCGACCAGCTGATGCCAACCAGCGAACGTGTCATCCGCAGTTATTCATCGCCCGTGCGCGACGAAGTCGGCACGGCGCTCGGCACGGTCACTGTCCTGCGCGACACGACCCGCGATCAGGAGGTCGAACGCCTCAAATCCGAGTTTCTCACCGTGGTCTCACACGAGCTGCAAACGCCGCTGACGGCGATCAAGGGCGCCCTCGAGCTCGTGCTCGACGACGATACCGGCGACCTTTCGCGGGTGCAGCGCCGCTTCCTGGACACCATCGACCGCAACTGCGCGCGGCTGACGAGCCTGGTTGCCGACCTGCTGGACCTGAGCCGGCTGGAGGCCGGGCGCATCGAGCTCGAGACCCAACCCCTGGACACCGCCAGCGTGGTGCGCGGTGCGCTGAGTCCAATGAGCAACCTGTTCGAGGCGCGGGGTATAACGCTGCGCGTCGACGTACCTGACGGCACGCCGCCGATCCTCGGCGACCGACGCCGCGTCGAGCAGATCCTCACGAACTTGCTGAGCAACGCCGCCAAATACACGCCCGAGGACGGTGGCGGCGTGGTCGATCTCTGCGCGCACGCCGATGCCCGATATGTCGAGCTCGCGGTGGCGGACAATGGCCCAGGCGTCCCCGAGGCCGAGCGCGACGTGGTCTTCGACCGGTTCTACCGCGGGCGCGACGCGGCGCGTCGAGGTGAAGCCGGCAGCGGACTCGGCCTGGCGATCGTCAAGTCGCTGGTCGAGCTGCACGGCGGTTCGATCCACGTGGAAGCCGCCCAGCCGCGCGGAGCGCGCTTCGTGGTCGCGCTGCCGCGGGCAGGCGACGAAGACGACTGAGACGATGGCCGGTCCCCGATGAACATCCTGGTCGTCGACGACGATCGCGACATCGCCGACATCATTGGCTACAGCCTGCGCAAAGAGGGCCATCGACCGATCCTGGCGCACAGCGGCCAGCAAGCGCTGGAGCTCGCCGAACGCAGCATGCCCGACCTGGTGGTGCTCGACGTGATGCTGCCAGACCTGAGCGGCTTCGACGTGTGCCGACGCTTGCGGGCGCGCGGCCGCGTCCCCGTCATCCTGCTCACCGCGCGCGGCGAGGAGGCCGATCGCGTCTGGGGGCTCGACCTGGGCGCCGACGACTACGTCACCAAGCCATTCAGCCATCGCGAGCTGCTGGCGCGGATCCGCGCGGTGTGGCGCCGTGCCGCCGCCGCGGAAACGCCCGATCAGGGCAGTGTCTCGAGCGGCGACCTCCGACTGGATTTCGATCGCCACGAGGTGCGCGTGGCTGGACGTCTCGTCGACCTCACGCCGAGGGAGTACGAGGTCCTGCACTGCCTGGCGCTGAACACCGGCCGAGTGGTGCCCCACGAGCGGCTGCTCGCCTTCGTGTGGGGCAACCAGACACTCGAGACCGATATTGACCAGCTCAAGGTCCACGTGCGACACCTGCGCGAGAAACTCGAGCGCAGTCCGAGCACGCCGGAATATCTGCTGACCGTGCGCGGCGTCGGGTACAAGCTGGCCGACCACCACTCCGATTCCTTAACCCAACGCTAACCTCCAATCCACCCCCGACCTTAACCATCGCCCGCGTAGCGTGGGCGCGTGGCGCATGACCTGTCTGAACCGCAACGGATAGCTCTGCTCCTGCGTCGCGCCGGGTTCGCGGCGCGACCAGGCGAGCTCGACTACTACCAGCAGCTGGGATGGGACGGCGCGTTGAACGAGCTGTTGCACCCGGACCGGGTCCAGGAGGACCTCGACAGCCTGCTCACCAGCCTGCAAGGCAGCCTGCTGGACTTGCAGAACATAGAGGACGTCCAGACATGGTGGCTGTACCGCATGATCCAGACGCGGCGGCCGCTCCTGGAAAAACTCACGCTCTTCTGGCACGGCCACTTCGCGGTGGCGAATTACAAAGTCAACAACCCGCTATTGATGCATCAGCACATCCAGCTGCTGCGGGATGCCGCGTTCGCCCGATTCGACGACGTTCTGCTGCGCGTTGCGCGCGATCCGGCCATGCTGATCTGGTTGGATGGCGCGAGCAATCATCGCAATGCGCCCAACGAGAACTTCGGCCGCGAGCTGCTGGAGCTGTACACGCTTGGAATCGGCAACTATGCGGAGGCCGACGTCAAGGCGGCCGCGCGCGCCTTCACCGGTTGGAATCTGCGCGTGACCGACTTCTATTTTGATGAAAACCAGCACGACGCCGGCGACAAGGCGTTCCTCGGTCAGACTGGCAACCTCGACGGCACGGACATCATCGCCAGCGTCGTGAATCAATCGGCGACCGCGCAGCGCATTGTCGGCAAGCTGTTCGCGTTCTTCGCCTATCCGAATCCGGAGCCGGAGGTTCTGGCGCCGCTGGTCGAGGTGTATATGGGCACCGGTCACGACATCAGCCAGGTGGTGGAAGCCATCTTGCGGTCGGATGCCTTCGTGTCGGATCGCTCACAGTTCGAGCACGTCAAGTCGCCGGTCGAGTACGTGGTTGGCTCGGTGCGCATGCTGAATGCGACCGTGCGCGAGCGCGACCTGATTCCGATTGTGCGCGCGCTCGGCCAGGAGATTCTGAATCCGCCGAACGTGGCCGGTTGGCCGGGGGGCATGAGCTGGATCAATCCCTCGACACTGCTGAGCCGCTGGAATTTCGCGGCGCGGCTGACCAGCGCTCGGGGCCAGGCGGGTGACGGTGGTGAGGTCAAGGCCGAGGCTCTGCTCGGGCTCTCCGCGCCAGCGTTGAACGACCCACCCGGGCTGGTGGACAGTGTGCTGCGGGCAGTCGGCGGCGTCGAGCTGGACCCGGAGGCGCATCAAGCGCTGATGGACTACGTGACATTGCCGCTGGACTATCCGCCGGGCTTCACCGGTCAGCCGAACCCATCGCAGCAGCAAAGCGCCGCTGATGCGCGCTTGCGCGGACTGATGCTGCTGACGCTGGCCAGCTCCGACTACCAGGTCGGCTGAGAGGATTGATGAGAGTGCGTATGTCTTCCACCTCGCGGCGCGGCTTTCTGACGACGGGTGTCGTGGCCGCCGTCGCCGGTCTGGCCGCGGCGTGCACCACCCCCGGCACGTCGCCCGCGGCACCCCAGACCTCGGCCGCCGACGGACCGCCCACCGAGGCCCAGCCGGTCCAGACCGAGGTAGTTGCGGGAGGGACCACCGATGCCACCCCGACAGCTCTTGACGGGTCGGCCGCCGCGACTGCTCAACGCCCGGGTGCGCGCAGCCTGGTGGTCCTCCAGCTGAGCGGCGGCCACGACGGGCTCAACGCGGTCATCCCGTACGCGGACGGTCTGTACTACCAGCTCCGCCCGCAGATCGGCATCGCGCCCGACAAGGTCCTGCAGCTGAACGACGCCGTCGGCCTCCACCCGAACCTGACGTCCTTCAAAGCGCTGTACGACTCGGGGCAGCTCGCGATCCTGCAGGGTGTCGGCTATCCGAACCCGAACCGCTCACACTTCCGCTCGATGGAGATCTGGCAGACCGCCCGCCCGGACGGGCCGACTCCGGAGCAGGGCTGGCTCGGCGCGTTCCTGGCGGAGATCTACAAGACTGGCGACAGTCCCTTCGAGTGCGTCAATTTCGGCGCCAGCGTGCCGCAAGCCCTGCATACCACGCATGCCCCGGTCGCCGCCATCCAGGATACGAGCACGTTCCAGTTCCTGGTCGACCGGCGGCTGCCGTCGATGAAGGACCCGCTGCTGAAGAGCTTCAGCCAGGTCGCCAGCCGACCGGCGCAGACGATGCCCGCGCTCCAGCTCGTAGCCAGCACGTGGCAGGCCACCAGCCAGGGCGTCGCCACCCTCAACAGCCTGACCGAGAAGTACCGGGCCCGCGCGCAGTACCCGAACAACGCGCTCGGCAAAACCCTCCAGCAGGTGGCCCAGATGCTCAGCTCGGACACCGGCGCGCGCGTGGTGTACCTGCAGCTCGGCGGTTTTGACACGCACGCCAACGAAAAAGTCCAGCACGCCACGCTGATGACACAGCTGGCGGACAGCCTGGCCGCCTTCCAGACCGACCTGGAGGGCCAAGGACTGGCTGACCGTGTGCTGACGATGACTTTTTCAGAGTTCGGCCGGCGCGTGAAAGAAAACGGTAGCCAGGGGACCGATCACGGCGCTGCGGGGCCGATGTTCGTGGTGGGCAAAAGCATCAAAGGCGGGCTGTACGGCGATCACCCCAACCTCTCCGACCTGGACGACGGCGACCTGAAGTTCGGTATCGACTTTCGCTCGGTGTACGCCAGCGTTCTGGAAGACTGGCTGGGCGCCTCGGCCCCTGACCTCCTGGGCGGCACGTTCGACAAGCTGAACTTTGTCACCACGTCCGCCTGAACAGGTTGCTTGAAAAGTCTGCTCTCCCCAGAGAAGAACCGCCGGCACCTCGAAAACTTCAGGCTAGCGCCCTCGGAGGAACGCAGGTTCAGTGATTTCCACCTACGGTGGAGCCCTTCGAGAGGTTCTTCGTCAACCTGTCAAGCCTCTACCTTGTCCCGTCGTCAGTCTGGGTACGGGTGTTCTTTGAGAACGTCCTCGACAATGTCCGCGCCCCAGCCGGGCGCCTTCGGGACGTGAATGTACCCATCTTCGATCTTCGGCGGCCTCGTTATGAGCTGGGTCTTCCACGGCACGTCGTCGATGTCGATTTCCATGATGCGAATGTTCGGCAGTGACGCGCACAGGTGCGCGGCGTGGAGGTCGGCCAGGTGGCTGTAATAATTGTGCGGAGCCACCGTCAGCTCGTACGCGTCCGCCATCTGACCGATGATGTGCGACTGCCCGAATCCGTTCCACGGCACGTCGATAATCGCCGTATCCACCGTCTGAAGCTCCAGGAACGGCCGGTACTGTCGCGTACTGACCAGGCTCTCACATGACGCGAGCCGCTGCGGAATCGACTGCTTGATCTGCAACAGCGCGCGAGGATCCCAGGTGTCGCACTCGATCCACTGCATGTTGAATTGCTCCAGCAATCGACCGATCTCGATGACGCCCGCCGGACGAAAGTTGTAGTTGAGGTCCAGCGCGATCTGGCCGTTGCCGCCAATCCCCTGACTGAAGGCGCCGATCAGCTTGTCGATCTGATCGAGGACCTCGGAGGTGACGACTCCGTCGGTGCCGTTGTAGCCGCGGTCGAACCCTGGGAAATACGTCCGCGGCGGATCGCCCGGGATGACGATGTTGGTCTTGAGCGCGCGGAAGCCGCGCTGGACGACTTCCTGTCCCAGGGCAACGATGTCGTCGTAGCCCCGCAGCGGAGGAAGTCCGAGCTTATCGCCATGCCGCGCGCGTGTCGTGCCGCAATGTGACCAGTACAGCTGGACTCGATCGCGCATCGGACCGCCGAAGAGCTCATACACCGGCACGCCCAGGGCTTTGGCTTTGATGTCCCACAACGCCAGCTCGATGCCCGCGATGGCTTTGTGTGAAGTGCCGCCGAGGTTCTGGCGGAAGCTCCGCAGCATGTCCCAGTACAACCGCTGGACCGCGCGCGGGTCTTCGCCGATGAGCAGCGGCTCCAGATCACGCACCGAGCCGGACACGCCGTGCGGGTTGCGACTGTCGCTGCACTCGCCCCAGCCGACGAGTCCCTCATCTGTTTCGACCTTGACGAACGTCCAGGGCCGCCATCCGGCGTCACACACAAACGCCTGAACCCGACTGATTCGCATGTGCTTTCCTCGGGCATGGTACCGCTTCTGCGTTTCGCTCAGCACTCAGTAGGCGAACGCATCCGGCTGGCTCAGCGGTCGCAAGCCAATCTCGGTGAGCACGACGCGCTCCGGCTGCTGAAAGGCCCATACGACCGCGCGCGCCACGTCCTCGGCGCGCAACGGGTCGATGGACTCGATCAACGGCCGCACTTTCGGCGCATTGCGGGTGAGCGGAGTATCCACCGCGCCGGGTTCGATCAGCGTCACCCGAATGCCGTGCTGGCCGACTTCCTTGCGCACGGAATGTCCGAAACCAACCAGGCCCCACTTGCTGGCAATATATGCCGGCTCGCCCACGTAGGCGTCCCGTCCAGACAGGGACGCCATGAGCAGGATGTGGCCCGAGCCCTGACGTCGCATGTGGGGCAGCGCGTACCGCACGCAGTACATCGCTCCAAGCAGATTTGTTTCGACGAGCCGCTTCCAGACCGCCGGGTCGGCCTCCGAGGCCAGCTCCTGGTCGGCGAGACCGGCGTTGGCAAGCAGGAAATCGAGCCGACCGGCGCGTGCCACCGTGTCGTCGACCAGGCGTTGCACCGCCTCCGGATCGCGCACGTCCACCTCGACCGCGCGCGCCGAGCCGCCCACCTGCTCCACCGCCGCCGCCGTCGCCGCCAGCCCTCGATCCGCCAGCGACGCCAGCGTGAGCTGGGCGCCAAGCCGACCGAACTCGAGGGCGCACGCCGCGCCGATGCCGCTGCTCGCGCCAGTGATGATGCCGACCGCTGTCATCCGAGCAACGCCGCTATCCGTTCGCCGATGAGCATCGCAGTCGCATTCGTGTTGGCCCGTACGCAGTCCGGCATGATGGACGCGTCCACCACGCGCAGCCCGGCGATGCCGTGGACCTGGCCCGTCTGACTGACGACCGCGAGCGGATCGGACGCCGGACCCATCTTGCACGTGCCGGAGATGTGATTGGTGGTGGTCACTTCGCGCGCCATCCACTGGTCGAGCGCCTCGTCCGAGCCCAGGACCGCGTCAGTTGGGGTGATTCGGCGATCGAGGATGGGCTCGAACGCGGCGTGGCTCGCCAGGTCGACGCACAGGCGCAGCGCATCCCGAAGACGCTGACGGTCGAAGGCCTGGTTCAGGAAACCGAAGCCCTGGCTGTCGGCCAGGTTCAGGACGGGTTGCAGCGTGATGCCGAGCGGCGTCAGACCGTCGCCACCCCGATCGACTCGCCCCGTTGCGAACGAGACCATCAGAATCTGGAGGTCGTTCCGCAGCCCGGAGCCCGGCGCCGTGTACCGCAGCGCGACCTGGTAGCGCGGTAGCCCCGCCTCCATCCGGACCTCCGGTTTCGGTTGCCAGGTGGCGTACACGTGCGGGTGATCGCGCAGATTCTGTCCGACGCCTGGCGAGTCCACGACCGGCTGAATGCCGAGTTGCCGGAGCTGATCGGCGGGTCCGATACCCGAGCAGCAAGAGATGCGGTGAGCCGACCGCACCCGCGCTGAGCACGATCTCGTCGCCTTCGAGCGCAATTTGCTGGCCCTCGCGGTCGACCACGACGCCAACAGCCCGCTGATGGTCGACGATGACGCGGCGCGCGGTGCAGTTGGGCAGGATCGCCAGATTCGGGCGCGCACGCGCCGGGTTGAGATACGCGACCTGTGTGCTCCAGCGGACCCCGTCCAGGGTATTCAGCGGGATCGCGCCGACACCGCTCACCCCCGGCGCGTTGTGATCCGGGCAATCGGGAAATCCCGCTGCGAGGCACGCCGTGCGAAAGGCGACTTGCGGCGGGAGCCAATCGGCCCGCGGCCAGCGGCGGACGGGTATGGGTCCACTCTTGCCGTGGTGGTCAGCGGTGCAGTCCAGGTCGCGCTCCAACTTGCAATAGAACGGCAGGACGTGTTCGAAGCTCCACAGCTCGTTGGCATGGGCGGCCCACGCGTCGAAGTCCTCCGCGACCCCGCGCCGACCACGATGACGTCATAGCGGCCCGCCGTCGTCATAACCAACGCGGCCAGGGTACCCTGGAAACAACCGAGGTAGTGATGATCAAAGCGTGGATCTTTGAATTCTTTCCGGCGCCGCGTGAGATGGCCGAGCGCTTCGATCCGGCGGCCTCCGAGCGGCACTTTCAGAAGTACCTGGATCTGTGGGCGCACGCCGAATGCGTCGGGTTCGACGGGATCTTCTTCAGCGAGCACCACTTCGGGGCGGGCTACTCGCCGGCGCCGAATCTGCTGATCGCCAGTGTCGCGCTGCGCACCAGCCGGCTGCGGCTCGGGGTCATGGGTGTGGTCCCGCCCTACCACTCGCCGTGGCAGCTCGTCGAGGAGATCGGCATGCTCGACCACCTGACCGGTGGACGCCTGGAGATCGGCACCGCCGCCGGCATCCCGCAAGAGATGGCCCACGTCGGGCTCGGCGTCGACGAGGCGCGGGCGCGCTACGACGAGGCCGTCGAGGTCATGGACCGCGCGCTGCTGGAGCCGGTCGTCTCGCACCACGGCGCCTTCTGGGACTTTGACAACCTGCGCCTGACACCTCGGCCACTGCAGCAACCCGCCCCGCCGCGCTGGGTCACCGTCGTCAGCACGTCTTCGGCCCGCAAGGCCGCCCAACGCGGCGCGAAGCTGTGCACGGGCTTCCACCCGCAAAGCAAGGTCCTGGAGATTTTCGACGCGTACCGCGACGAGGCCGCGCGGCTTGGACGCGACGTCGGGCCCGACGATCTGTGCATCCGCCGCCAGGTGTCAATTCTCGAGGACGACAGCCAGCGGGCCGAGGTTGTGGCGCGGCGCGCCACGGCGTCGCGCAACCGGCTCAGGGCCGATCCGCGGGTCGACTTGCCGGACAGGCCGGCGATCCTCGACACGCCAACGTCGCATGTGTTCAGCATTGGTGATGAGGAGTTCGTGGTCGGCACCCCGCAAAGTGTTGGCGAGCAGATCATCGAGCAGTGCAACGAAGTAGGCGCCGGCCACTTCGCCGCGACCTTTGACCGCTCGCAGACGCCCGAGCAATTGAAGGAGTGGTACACGCGCTACGGGGAGGTCACTATTCCACTGTTACACCGATCAGGGAGAGTATGTGACTGACAACTCGGGTCGTGTCGATGGGTAGGGGAAACCCCTACAACCCCATGGGGGTGGAGGGTTCCACTGTCGGTCTATGAGGTAGGGAAACCCCTGGCACCCGTCGACGGTTACGATTCCACTGTCCCTGTTCGATGCGGTAGGGGAGACCCCTGTAACCCCGTGGACGGTCACCGTTGATGAAACCACACGGAGAGAGCCAACCCTCGCTACAGGACGGCGAGTAGTTAGCTCAGCCAGGCCTCCCACCACTTCTGCGCCGAGTGCAGGGTCGAGACCACGTTCTTCACTTTCGTGGTGGTCAGGAACCGGTTGGTCGTCGGCGACATCGTGATGATGTACGCCTCCTGTAACAGCATGTCGTTCAGATCCGAGTACAGCTGCTTGCGTTTCTCAGGGTCCGCCTCCGATGTCGCTCGGCCCACGAGGTCGACCGCCGCCGCGTTGGCCGGCGTCGTGAACGCCGAGCTGTTGCCGGTGACACTCAGCGCGCGGCTCTTGACGAAACCCGTGGCCGGGTCGAGCTGAGCGAAAGAACCACCACCCAACCAGAAGCCCTTGTATTTCCAGTTGTTGACGAGGTCCAGATACGAAGCGGTGTCCTGCGGCTTCAACGTCAGGGTAATGCCCAGCGTGGCGAAGTCGCTCTGGAGGATCTGAGCGAACTGCGTCAGCTCCGCCATGCTGTTGGGCATGATCACGTCACCGCTCAGCGGACCCGTGACGCCGGCGGCCTGGAGCATCGACTTCGCCTTGTCCAGATCGAACTGGTACGCGTTGCCCTTGGTCTCGTCATACGCCGGCGAAGTCCTGGCCCACGGCAACGCGGACGGGGTCTCGAGGCCCTTCTGGATTGTGTTGGCCCACCGCATCCGGTCCACCGCGAACTGCAACGCCTGGCGCGCCTGCTTGTTGTCGAATGGCGGTTGCTGACACTGGATACCCAGGCACGAGAAGTTGCCGGCAGAGTAAGTGATAGGCGTGTACTTTGGATCGTCGCGAAGTCGGATGAAATCGGTGACGGGTGGGATCGCCACGTCCAGCGCACCAGCTTCGAACTGGGTGGTCATCGCCTGCGGATCGGTGATGATGGACATGTTGATGCCGTCCAGATACGGCTTGCCCGTCTCCCAATAGTTGGAATTCTTCGTCAGTACCAGCGCCTCGTTCTGCCGCCATTCGACGAACTTGAAGGGGCCGGTGCCAACGGCTTTGGTCGGGTCGTTGGCCGCGGTTGGCTCGGCGATGTTCAGGAACTCGAAGAAGTCGAAAGCCGTGGGGCGCGGCTTGTCGGATTTGAAGATGACCGTGTACTTGTCGGGTGTCTCGATGGACGTCCACCACTTGGCCTCGTCGAGCTGCGTGTTTGGAAGGTCCCGCGCGCGCTCGCTGTTGAACTTGACCGCGGTGGAATCGAGCTCGGCGCCGTTGTGGAACTGCACGCCCTTGCGCAGGTGGAACTGGATCGTCGTGAAATCGGAGGAAACGTCCCAGCTTTCCGCCAGCATCGGCTGCGGGTTGTGGTTGAGGTCGAATTGCGTGAGGCGATCGTAGACCGTGTAGTAGACGTCGCCGAGGCGGAAGTGCGGGTCGAGTCGATTGACGTCGTCGGTGGCCCCGTAGCGCAGCGTGCCGCCTGATTTGGGTGTGGAATCGGCCCCGGCGGAGGTGGTGGCGGCGGCAGGTTGTCCGCCGGCGGGTGCGCCGGGAGTGGAGACGCTCGCCGCCGGAGCGGAAGGCGCGGTGGGCGCACACGCCGCGAGGGCAACGGTGCCCAGTCCCGAGGTAATGAGTGTGAGCGCGGTTCGCCGGCTAATTCTGGTGGTTGCTGAGTCCTTCGGCATTGAAGATACCCTCCCGTCTGCGCGTGTCCAGGTTGAGTTGAATGATGGTCGCATGCATGCTAATTGATCAGCGCGGCGCGGTGCGTTCGCGAACCCGCTGCAGGTCAGCCGCCGACATCGGGTCCGGTAAGGAGCCCTGGCGTGGCGCCAGAAATCGCAGGTGCTGGTTTGGATTGGTGCTGGGCCCGAGCGTGCTGCGCAACGTGCCAATGCCTTCGACTTCCATTTCGACCACGTCGCCCGGCTGGAGCCAGCGCGCGGGATAACCTTTGCGGACTGCTTCACTGATCGATCCGCCGCCCACCGTGCCGCTGGCAATCACGTCGCCAGGAACCACACGACTATCCTGCGCGGCCCGCTCCAGCATCGCCCCGAACGTATGGTGCATGTTCCAGGCGTTGCCTTCCATCCAGACCACGCCATTGACCCGCACGCGACACTGAACGTGCAGCGTGCCGTTCCGATAGAACGGCGCCATCTCGTCGAGCGTGACGACCCAGGGCCCGAGCGAGCTGGCCGAGTCCTTGCCCTTGGCTGGACCGAGCCCGAACTGGCTCTCGTCGAACTGCAGGTCGCGACAGCTCCAGTCGTTGAAGATGGTGAACCCGGCGATATAGCTGTCCGCGTGCGCCTCCAGGACGTTGGTGCCTTCGCGGCCCACGATCGCGGCAAGCTCGCATTCGTAATCCAGCTGGCGGGTTGCGGCCGGATATGGCACGAGCTCGTCGGAACCGAAGATCCGCAGCGGGCACGAGAAATAGAAGATGGGCAGACGCGTCCAGGCCTCCATACGCGGTCCGCTGGAGTCGCGCGTCCACTGACCCGTCGCGTGCTCTTCGAAGGCGATGTGATCGCGAATAGTCGGAGGCTGGAGGATGGGCGCCCGCAATCTGACCTCGTCCAGCGCCACTCGCGGCGCCTGAACACGCGGCAGGGCTTCGCGCAGCCTGTCCAGCGCGTCGGGTGAGGACTCCAGGATGGCGCGCACGTCGCGCAGCGTGGCGGGCGCGCCGAGCAGCGTTGTCGCATCGACCACCTCGCTGTCGACGAGCACGCCCGCGCGGGGGCCACTACCCGGATCGAAAGTCAGGAGTTTCATGCAAGCTCACCTCGTTCGATCGGAGCATAGCGGGTCCATCGTGCCGCGCGCGGCGGTGTAGGATGCAGGGCGATGGCTGAGCTGGTCGGTGCCTTCGGGGTACCCCATATGCCGAATTCGCCGCTCAGCGTGCGAACGGAGCCACGTGGCGAGCTTGCACAGCTTTTCGGCATGGTGCGCGACCACCTGGATGCGGTCGATCCCGACTTCCTGGTGCTTTTCGACACCGACCATTTCGCGACCTGGTACTACGAGAAGTTGCCTGTATTCGCCGTCGGCGTGGCGCACGAGACCTCCGGTCCGGGCACCGACGACTGGCCGGGGCTGACCAGCTTCCTCAACATTCCCGTCGCCGAAGCATTGGCCCGCCACATTTACGTCTGTGGACTGGACCACGGCTTCGACCTGACCCTGACCGAAGAATTCACGGTGGACCACTCCGTGACCGTGCCGCTGGAAATGCTGAACCCGGCCATGGAGCGCCCGTTTGTACCATTCTGGGTCAACGGCATCGCTCCGCCACTGCCGCTGTCCCGGCGCGTCTTTGCCGCGGGCCAGATGGTGCGCCAGGCCATCGACGCGCTGCCGGGTGATGCGCGCGTGGCCGTGGTGGCCAGCGGCGCCATTTCAGGCGACATCGGTGGACCGCACGCTTCGCCCGGTGGCCCCGGCGCACCCGCGGATGAAGCCTGGGTGAGGTTCGCGGTCGAGTGCATGCGCGAGTGCAAGACGAACGACCTGCTCAACGCGGCCACGCGCGAGCGCCTCCAGCGCGCCGGTAACGTGACGGGCGAGGTGTTGAACTGGATTGCGCTGCTGGGAGCCGTCGGCGAACGGCGACCGCGTCAGATCGAGCAGCAGCTCAGAGGCGGCAATGCCTACGCCGCCTGGCGGTGGGATTGATGAGTCTGTACGGCATTCACAAAGCGCTCTGGCTGCTGCAGAACGACCTGGAGTTCCGCGAGCGACTGCGCACCCGCCCGGAGGGAGCCCTGGCGCACCTGCCCCTCAGCGAGACAGAGCGGCAGGCACTCTTGCGACGTGATATGGCCGCCCTGTACCGCATGGGCACGCACACCTTTTTGATGTCGCGACTGCCGCGGTTCAATGCTCTGGGCGGGCTCACCCGGGCGGAGTACCAGCAGTCGCTCAGCCAGGTGCTGCAGGACCCTGACGGCGGCGTGCGCGCATGAGCGCCCACACCTTCTGGACCGCGCCCACTCACGAGCCTCACCAGGGCGCCGAGCCCCATCCGCACGGCCCAGGCTGCGGCCACCCGTCCGCCGTCCATGCCAACCAGCACGTTGATTATCTGGTCGACGGTCACGCTCACCACGCGCACGAAGGCCACTGGGACGAGTGCGATCCCGCCGCCCTGGCCCGCGTGTGGCAGCCTGAGGCAAGGTCTTGAGTATGCCGCGGATCAAGTGGGTCGAGGATGCGGCGGCGACGGGGGACGTTGCCGCCGCGTTTGCCCAGATTCGGGCCAAGTCGGAGAGCGGCGGAGTTGCCGACATCCTGCGGACCATGAGCCTTCGGCCCGACTTCATGCTGACCATCGACGCGGCGTCGCAACTGCACTTCACCGACGGTGCCCTGAGCCGCGCGCAGCACGAGTTGATCGCCTCGTATGTTGCCGCGCTCAATCGGTGCCATTATTGACTGAGCACGCACGCATGGTTCCTGCAGTTGCAGGGGCAAGAGTTCGCGGCCGCCGCGAAGGCGATCCGTGACGGCACGCCGCTCGAGGCGGTGCCCGTCACTCCAGCAGAGCGGCTGCTGCTGGAGTTCGTCGGCACGCTGACCAGGCACGCGTACCGCATCACCGACGCGCAGGTCGACGGATTGCGGACGGCCGGCTGGAGCGACCCGCAAATCGCCGAAGCCGTCTACGACGGCGCGCTGTTCAATCTCTTCGTGAGGCTGGCGGACGCGTTCGACATCCACCCGCAGGCACGTTACGACGCCGCCGGGGTGCCAGCAGCGCTCGGCGGCGCGTAAGCCTCAGGCTGCCGGGGCGCGCCCTCGAGTCAGCATGCGGAACACGAGGATCACCACCACGGCGCCGATGATGGCGACGATCAGGCTCTCAATGCTCAGGCCGTTGACCATGTCCTTGCCGAGCACGATGCCCGTGATCCAACCCGCGACGACCGCGCCGATAATGCCGCACAGGATGTCGCCCCAGAAGCCGTAGCCTCCCTTGGTAATGAAGCCCGCGATCCAACCCGCCAACGCACCCAAGATGATCCAGCCGATGATGCTCATGCCGACCATGACCTCCCTGATTGTCCACTTTCTAACGTAACACACCCGCGCACGCGGGAATCCACCAGGTGGCCTATTTGAGACGCGTGGCTGAACTGGCCGATTGACGTAGGCGGTTTTACACTCGGTAGCCGTGCGCGCACTGAGCTACTCGGGTGAACGCGAAGTCACCTGCCACGATCGGGCGGACCCCAGGCCCGCGCCCAACGAAGTGCTGCTGCAGATGAAAGCCGCGGGCATTTGCGGCAGCGACCTGCATGCCTACCGCCAGCCTGGTCCCGACTTCCTCGCGAATGCGCGGGTGCCAGGCCACGAGCCGGCCGGCGTGATTGCCGAAGTCGGGTCGCAGGTCGAGGGCTGGTCGGTTGGTGATCGGGTGACCGCCTATTTTCGGCAGGTCTGCGGCACGTGCCACTACTGCCGCACGGGCCACAGCAACGTGTGCATCAACCGCGGTGGATCGTACGGCGTCGGTCTGGGCACCGCCGACGGCGCCGACGCGGAGTACATGGTCGTTCAGGCGTCGCTCCTGTTCAAGGTTCCGGATGACTTTTCGCTCGAAGACGCCGCGATCGTCGCCTGCCAGGGCGGCACGGCGTACTACCCACTGACACGTCTGGGCGCCAGCGGTCAGGACGTCTTGATCGTCTCGGGCCTCGGCCCGGTGGGGCTGCTGGCAACGCTGTTTGGCAGTCACATGGGCGCCGAAGTCGTGGGCATCGATCCCTCGGCGGCCCGGCGGGCGCTGGCCGAGCGTCTCGGCGCGCGAAAGACGTTCGACCCGACCATTGCGCCGGTCGGCGAGCAGGTGCGGGCCGACTATCCAGAGGGTGCCGACAAACTCGTCGAAGCCTCCGGAGCGATGGCGGCGCACGCCGCGATTCCAGGGTTGCTGCGCCCACTGGGTATGGCGGCACTGGTCGGACTGGGCTCGAGCGAGTTCAAGATTCCGCTCGGTCAGATCGTCCACCGCGAGCTGATCGTGTTCGGCACCAGCATTTTCCCGACGACGCAGTACGAGGACATCTGGCGCTTCTGTCGGCGGCATGGCATTGCACCGAGTCAGGTGGTGACCGAGCGTTTTCCACTGGAGCAAGGTGCGGAAGCATTCCGCCTGGCCGACACCGCGAACACTGGCAAAGTGTGCTTCGCCTTCAGCTAGAGGACTACGCCGTTGTCGACGACCGTCTTGCCCGCCTTGAGCACTCGACGCACGTTGCGCAGGGCCTCGATGCGTTGCGACGGATCGCCGTCGACGGCCAGCAGGTCGGCGCTGCGTCCGACCTGCAGGGTGCCCACCGTGTTGTCGATGCCCAGGGACCTGGCGGCGACGCCGGTGGCGGAGGCGATGGCCTGAACTGGAGTGAAGCCCAGCTCCGCAACCAGGATCGCCAGTTCGGCGTGCAGGCTATCGAACGGCGTCAGTGACACGCCGGCATCCGTGCCGGCGGCGAAGGCCACGCCAAGCTGCGCCATGCGCCGCATGGCCGCCAGCACCTTTGCGCGCAGCACCGGCGCCGAGCGCTGGAGCGGCACCAGCGTGGCGACGACCGCCACGTTCTGCCGCGCCATTTGAACGGCGACCGATTCGTCGAACTGGACGTCGCCGTCGAGCCCGAGCCAGTTGCAATGCTCGATGGTGTTGACACCCGCCTCCGTCGCATTGCGGATGCCGGCAGTGCCCAGACCGTGCGCTGCCACGGTCACGTGCGCGCGCCGCGCCTCCTCGACCGCCGCGTGAATTTCCGCCACGCTGTACTGCGCCAGAGTCGTGTTACTGCCGGGGGTCATGCGACCACCGGTGGCCATGATCTTCAGACAGTTCGCGCCGGATTTCAACTGGTGGCGTGCAGCCAGGCGCACCGCGGCTTCGTCATCGGCCTCGACTCCAAGGAAGTGACAGTGGCCGCCGGTAATCGTGATCGGGGAGCCGGCCGCGAGGATGCGCGGACCGGCGATCCAACCGGCGTCGATCGCGTCGCGTAATTTGAACGTCACTCCACCACGACCGCCCAGGTCGCGCACGGTGGTGATCCCAGCTCCGAGCGCCTGGCGGCCGGCCGCGACGGCCCGCAACAGAAGCTGCTGGTCGTCTTCGACCGTCAGGTCCGCCAGTGGCCGCTGGCTGCAACTGAAGACGAGGTGGACGTGGCAGTCGATCAGACCAGGCACTACGCACTGGCCGCTGAGATCGACCAGGTCCGCATCAGACGGCACGTCGCCCCGCGCGACGATCTGGACGATGCGGCCGTCTTCGACATACAGGTCGCGGTTGGACTGCACGCCGGCACCGGTGCCGTCGATCAATCGGCCGGCACGAATGACCTGCATCGATGTGGGGCGATTCTACGGGACCCGACGTCAAGAGGACACACACCTTGGGTACACTCCTGACCGAGCCTCCGATGACCTCGCGCTATGCGGACCTCGGCGTGCGTCCAGTGATCAACGCCGCCGCGACCTTGACGCGTCTGGGCGGCTCGCGCATGCCACCGGCGGTGCTCGAGGCGATGCGCTCGGGCTCGGACGCGTTCGTCGACATGCTCGAGCTGCAGCGACACGTGGGCGCGCGCATCGCCGAGCTGACTGGCAACGAGGCGTGCTACGTCTCGGCAGGCGCGGCAGCCGGCATCGCGATCAGCATCGCCGCGTGTATCGCGGGGACCAACGCGGAGCTGATTCACCGTCTGCCAGAAGTCAGCGACACGAAGTCCGAAGTGGTGGTGTTTCGTTCTCAGCGCAACAGCTACGACCAGGCCGCCCGCCAGACCGGCGCCCGTATCGTCGAGGTCGACGCGGGTGACTTCGAGCGTGCCTTGTCGCACCACACCGCCTGCGTGCTCTTCTTCGCTGGCGCGCACTACTCCGCTGACGCGGCGGCCCTCGAGGACGTCATACACGTCGCGCACGGCCGCAACATACCCGTGCTGGTCGACGCCGCCGCGCAGATACCACCTGTCTCGAGCCTGCACCACTTCACCTGCCAGTTGGGCGCGGACGCCGCGATCTTCTCCGGCGGCAAGGGCCTCCGCGGACCGCAATCGAGTGGCCTGGTGCTGGGCCGGCGCCCGCTGATTGAGGCGTGCATTGCCAATGGACCGCCGAATCACAGCCTCGGACGACCGATGAAAGTCGGCAAAGAGGAGCTGCTCGGTCTCCTGGCTGCGGTCGAGTGGTCGCTGGCGCAGGACGAAGCCTCGCTCTTGGCCGGTTACGAAGCGATGGTCCAGCGCTGGATCGAAGGACTCCAGGGCGTGCGCGGTGTGAGGGTAGAACGCGGCTATCCGAGTGAAGCCGGCCAGCCGCACGGCCGCGCGATCATCACGCTCACGGCCGAGTCCAGACTGACCCGAGCGCAACTGGTGGAAAAGTTATGGGACTCCACCCCCCGCATCGCGGTGGGAGAAGTCGGCGCGGACGCCATCGCGCTCAATCCACAAACAGTAGAACCCGGTGAAGACGAGCAAATCCTGGCCGCGCTACGCCGTCTCCTTGGGAACGAACGAACTAACGCGTGAGGCGCTTCGAGATGCACCCCGTCGCCAAAGGTCAGCCCTTGATCCCCGACATGACGACGCCGCGCACGAACGACCGCTGGCCGATGAAGAACAGGATGATCACCGGCAGCGTCATGATGACCGACGCCGCCATCAGCAAGTGGTCTTTCGGCAGACTGTCCCCTGGATTGACCCAGAAATAACGCAAACCGACGCTCAGCGGGAAATTCTGCGGCTGGTTCAGGATGATCAGCGGTCGCAGGAAGTCGTTCCAGCGAGCGATGCCCTCGATGATGGCCGCCGTGGCAAATACCGGCGCGCTCAGCGGCAGCATGATGCTCCAGAAAATGCGCGGCGGGCTCGCGCCGTCGATTTTGGCCGCCTCGTCCAGCTCCATGGGAATGGTCATAAAGAACTGGCGGAACAAAAAGATGAAAAATGCCGATCCGAACCAGAACGGCACCGTCAACGGCAAATACGTGTTCAACCAGCCCAACTTCCAGAACAGCATGTAATTCGGGATCAGCAGCACATACGCCGGCAGCATCAGCGTGGCCAGCGTGATGGTGAACAGCAAGCCCCTGCCTGGGAAGCGGAATCGGGCGAACGCATAGCCCGCCAGCGACGACGAGACAACCGTGCCGGTGGTGGCGACCACTGTCAGGAACACGCTGTTCATCACCCAGTTCGGGAAGAACTGCGTCTGCCACACGGTCAAGAAGTTGATCCACTGCGGCTCCGCCGGCCACCACACCAGCGGAATCTGGCGCACCTCGGTCATCTGTTTCAGAGAACCGATGAGGGCCCAGTAGAAGGGGAGCATCAAGACGACGCCGAGCATGATGGCGATCGCGTGCAGGCCGAAGCGGCGGACGTGGACCATCAGCGCGGCTCCCCGCCGTAATAGACCCAGTTTCGCGCCGACCGGAATTGCAGGAACGTGAACATGCTCAACGCGATGAACAGGATCCACGCCAGCGTCGAGCCGTAGCCCATGTCGAACAGATCGAAGGTCGTGTGATAGATCTGGATGCTGTACAACCAGGTGGCGTACGCGGGGCCGCCCTTGGTGCCAATGAAGGCGACCTCGAACGTCTGGAACGCGGCGATGCAGGCCAGCACCGAATTGAAGAAGAGGGTGGGCGAGACCATCGGCAGGGTGACGTGCCAGAACCGAGCCCGCGCGTTCGCGCCGTCGATCGCGGCGACTTCGTACAGCTCCTGGGGAATGCCCTGCAGGCCTGCCAGAAAGATCACCATCATGTTGCCGCCAATCGCGGCCCACAGGGCGACGAGCATCAGCGACGGCAGGGCCCAGTTCGGGTCACCGAACCAGCCCGGACCTTTCCACCCAGTCCCGGTGAGGTGAAAGCCGATTTGCCAGATGATCTCGTCGAGCAGCCCGTATTGCGGGTTCAGCAACCACAACCAGATAAAGGTCGCCGCCACGATCGGAGTCAGGTGGGGCATGAAGAAGACCGTGCGATAAAACGTGGTGGCGCGCAGCTTCTGGTTCAGGAGAATCGCGATCATCAACGCGCCAAAGACGCTGAGCGGGACGACGACCAGCGTATAGGCAAACGTCCGCAGAATTGACGGCCAGAACTGCTCGTCTTGCGTAAAGGCCTTGATCCAGTTGTTGAGGCCGATGAACGTCGCGTCGCCGCCGCCCAGGGTGTAGTCGAAGAAGCTCAGCCCGAGCGAGAAGAGGATGGGACCGAGGATAAAGACCACCAGGCCCACGATCCAGGGCGCCAGGAAGATGTACGCCCACAGTACCTCACCCCGGCGCAGAGAACCGGTCTTGACCTGGCGGGCTCCAATCGCCCGCGGAAGGGCTAGCGCCATCGCACGCTCATCTCCGTGGGAAAGTGTGGCTCAGACGGTCGGCTTGTCCATGATGGCCTGGATCTGCTTGGCGGTATTCTCGGCGAACGTGTTGACGTCGACCTGGCCGAGGGTGACCTTCAGGAATTCGTTGATGAGGACCGTATCCACTTCCGCGAAGCGACCGTTGGCCGGGTAGTACCACGGCTGCATGTCAGGGGCCGGCGGCAGCACCATGACCTTCGCGATGTTGGCCAGCTTCGGCGCTGCCTGCCGAAATTCGTCGCTGTCCCAGACGTCGTATCGACTGCCTGGGCTGCCGAGCCCGTTGGTGAAGCGCTCGATGCCGTGCCGCTGGCTGGTGAACAATTGCGAGAGCACGATCCAGGCCTTGTCGGCGTTCTTGCTGGCCATGGTCACCCCCTTGCCGTCGGAGGAAACCTGGGTGGCGTGCACGCCAGTCGTCCCGAGCGGATTGGGGAAGACGTCCATCTCGAACGGCTGCGGTCGCTTGGCGATCTGGCCCGGCCAGGCGGACGCGGCGAAGCTGGTCTGGATGGCCATCGCGGCTTTCTGACTCTGGAAGATCTCGGGAGTCTGCTCCGAGATGTCCGCCTGCCACGGGTAGGCGACGCCGCTGGCGTACAGGTCGGCCAGTACCTTGAGACCCTGCTTGGACTGGTCGGTGTTGAGCAGGCACTGCTTGCCGGTCTCGTCGAAGACACTGCCGCCGAAGGCGCGCAGGAAGCCGACCATGCCCTCGTTCACGGTCGTATCCGAGACTGGCGGAATGATGCCGTAGACCGTGGTGCGGCCGCCTTCGCTCTTGGTCAGGCCCTTGGCCAGCGTCATCAGGTCGCCATAGCTCCAGTTGCCATCGGCCGGGGGCATCTTGAGACCCAGCTGCTGCACCATGGTGGTGTTGACGTAGTACTGGACAGCGCCGGGATGGCCCACCACCGGTAGACCCCAGAGTTTGCCGTTGATCGTGTATGTCTTGAGATTGCTGGGCCAGAACTGCTTCATGTCGTTGTTGACCCACTGCTGATCGCTTTCATACAGCGAATTCAGGTCGTGGACGACATTCTTGAGCTGGAACTCCGCCGTCAACGGCGCCAGGTTGATGCGAACCGTGTCGCCGATCTGGCCCGTGGCCGCCAGCGCCAGTTCTTTGGCGTGCATGTCGTTGCGCGGGAACCACTCGCGCTGTATCTGGATGTCGGGATGGGCGGCTTCGAATTTGGCGATGAAGCCGTCGTACCAGTCACCCGCCTGGCCAGTGTTGCCCTGGATCCAGTCATGGTCGCGAATAACGGTCTTCTGGCTGCTCGTCGCGGGTTGGGTGGCGGCCGCCGCCGCTGACTGTGGCGCCGTCGTGGGCCCGGCGGCTGGCGCCGCCGGGGCGCTCGTCGCCGCCGCGGGTGCTGGGGCGCCGCCACCGCACGCGGCCAGGATCGCGGCACCGGGAATGCTTCCGAGCGCGAGTGCCGCCCCCTGCAGTAACTGGCGACGCGACAGACGCCCAACGCCCCGTGTGTTCATGAACGATCCTCCCCGGTTCACCCGTGACTTGTCGATTCGTCACGGTACGTGCGCGTATCTGGCCTGTCAACTCTGGCTGGTCGGACGCACACAGCTCTGTTACGGCTGGACCGTGACCGACGCGTCGGGGCGGTGGATCAGGACGTCGGCCGTCAGACCCACCGCCGCGGCGCTCACGCTCGTTTCCAGCGCCGTGCGCACCACGGCCACGGGGTCGACCAGGCCGCTCGTCCACGGGTCCACCCAGTCGCGGCGCAGCACGTCGTACACCAGACGGCAGCCGCGAGCCTGCTCGATGATGGGGCCCGCGTCCAGGCCCGCGTTGCCCAGGATGGCGCGCATGGGCTCAGCCAGGGCCTCGGCCAGCGCGTTGAGGCCCACCCGCACGTCGTCATCTGCGCTCATGCACAGCAGCGCCGGAGCGCACGCCAGCAGCGCGGCGCCGCCGCCAGCGACCACGCCCTCCTCGAGGGCCCCGCGCGCCGAGCGAACCGCGCCTTCCACGCGCAGCTTCAGCTCCGCTTGCTCACCGCTGGTCGGCGCGCCGACGTGCACGATCGCCGAAGTGCCGGCGAGCTTGCCGATGCGCTCCTGAATCTTGGTCGTGGCAAACACGTCGAGCTTCTGGGTGCCGTTCAACTCCGCGCGCGCTTCCGAGATTCGCTCTCGAATCCGCGCTTTGCTGCCACCACCACCCAGGATGCCGAAATTTGTCGGCGTCGCCCAGGCCTGACGCGCCGTGCCAAGGTCCTCGAGTGTCACGTCCGCCAGGCGGTCGCCGCCCGCCTCGCTGACACACCGCCCGCCGGTGATGATGGCCAGGTCTTCCAAAATGCGTGCACGCTGCTCGCCCATGGACGGCGCGCGCACCGCCATCGCGCCTTCGAGCACGCCGCGATCGCGGTTGACCGACAGCAGGCCGACCGCCGAGTCCTTGATCTCGGGCGCGACGATGAACAGGACCCGCTCATCAGCGGCGACGCACGCTTCGACGCACGGCAGCAAGTCCTCGGCGCGCGCCAGAACGTGGTCGGTGACCAGGACGCGCGGATTGAGCAGCCGCGCGCCACCGGTTTCGTTGGAACGCAGCAGAAACGTGGACAGATAGCCTTCATTCCAGCGGACCCCGTCCTGGTAGTCACACGTCGTCCGCGTTGTCTGCGCGTCCTCGACCAGGATCGCCCCGTCGGCGCCGGCCGCGTCGATGACCTCGCCAAGCATCTCGGCGACATCGCGCTCGCGGATGGTGCCCGCGATCAGTCGCGTAATGTCGGCGGGACCGTCGATCGGGCGTGATTGTTGGCGTAGCTCGGCCAGCACCACCTCGAGACCGCGTTCGAGCCCTCGCCGCACCTGCATCGGGTTGCCGCCCGCCTCCACGTAGCGCAGCGCGTTGCGCAGGATCGCGTGGGCCAGGACAGCCGCGGTACTGCTGCCGTCGCCGACCAGCTCGTGCGTCTGCCAGGCCAGGTGGCGGACCAGCATGGCGCCCATGTCTTCGAAGGGATCGGCGAGCTGCAGCGTGCGGCGTGCAATGGTCGCTCCGCTGTCCAGCACTTCGGGTGGGTCCGGGCCGATCAGTCGGCCCACGACCACGGTGCGCGCCAGCGGCCCGAGCGTTGGGCGCACCAGGGCGGTCATGCGCTCGACGCCACGTAAGAACGCGCCGCGCGCCATTCGACCGTGCAGCATCTGCCGCGCGGGCGTCATCGCGCGTGTGGAAGAATCGCGGGCATGGCCCACATCACCGCGGTGCGCCCAATCTGCACGGCGCCCGATGGTATACGTCTTGTCGTCGTCAAGGTGGAGACCAGCGACCCTGGACTGTACGGTCTCGGCTGCGCGACTTTCACACAACGGCCGCTGGCGGTGGTCACCGCGATCGAGCAGTACCTGGCGCCATTCGTGATCGGGCGTGACCCCGACGACATCGAGGACATCTATCAGTCCGCCTATGTGAGCTCGTACTGGCGCAGTGGTCCGGTGCTCAACAACGCGCTCTCGGGCGTCGACATGGCTCTCTGGGATATCAAAGGTAAGCGCGCGGGCATGCCCGTCTATCAGTTGATGGGCGGCAAGTGTCGGTCGTCCGCGGCGCTGTACGCGCATGCCTCGGGCGCCGACCTCCAGGAGCTCGAGGACAACGTGCTTCGTTTCATGGAGCAGGGTTATCGGTACGTGCGCTGCCAGATGGTTGTGCCTGGCTACTCGACGTATGGCTCGGCGGCCCACACCCAGGTGAGCACCAACATCCCGCCCCACCTGCGACTCAGCCAGCAGCCGTGGGAACCCACGCCGTATTGCCGAATGGTGCCGCGGATGTTCGAGCACCTGCGCAGTCGGGTCGGCGAGGAGGTCGAGCTACTCCACGACGTTCACGAGCGGATTCCGCCCATCCAGGCCATTGGCCTGGCCAAGGAGCTGGAGCAGTACCACCTGTTCTTCCTGGAGGACTTGCTGGCCCCCGAGGACAACGACTACTTCCGGATCGTGCGGCAGCAGACCAGCACGCCGCTGGCGATGGGTGAGCTGTTCGTGAATCAGGCGGAGTACGTGCCGCTGATTCGCGACCGGTTGATCGATTTCATCCGCGTGCACATCTCGGACATTGGCGGGCTGAGCATGGCGCGCAAGCTGGCAGCGTTCTGCGAGTTTTTCGGTGTGCGAACCGCCTGGCACGGACCCGGCGACGTCTCGCCAGTCGGCCACGCGGCGAATCTGCAACTGGACCTGGCGTGCCACAATTTCGGTATCCAGGAGCGGCACGTCTTCGGCGAGCGCACGCGCGAAGTCTTTCCCGGCTGTCCAGACATCCGCGACGGCGCCCTGTGGTCCAACGACCAGCCCGGATTCGGCATCGACGTCGACGAAAAACTGGCGGCGAAGTATCCGTTCCCCGAGCACCCGCTCAACGGCGCCTGGCCCGCCGTACGGCGCATCGACGGAACGGTCATTCGGCCCTGAACCGACAGGAGGCTTTCCCAATGCGACCAGGCTTCGGACAGTTCAACGTCGCGACCCCCGAGTTCCTGCAATTCGCGGCACAGTTCGGCGCCACCGACGTGCTGCTCAATACTCCGTTGTTGCCGGGCGCGCAACGCTGGGAATTACACGACCTGGTGAAGCTGCGGCTGAGCGTCGAGCAATACGGCCTGAAATTGACCGCGCTCGAAAACGTGCCCACCGCGTTCTACGACCACATCATGCTCAATGGCCCGCGCCGCGATGAGCAGATCGACAACATGATCTACACGGTCCGCAACATCGCGCGAGCGGGCATCCCGATCTTTGGCTATAACTGGATGCCCTCACACGTGTGGCGGACGCCACCCGCCTACATTCGCGGCGGGGCGGTCGCCACCGCGTTCGACGACGACATTGCGCAACGACTGCCGCTCACCCACGACCGCGTGTACTCCGAAGACGAGATGTGGGCGAATCTCGAACACTGGATCCGCATTATCACCCCGGTCGCGGAGCAGGAGGGTATCCGACTCGGCATCCACCCCTGCGATCCACCGGTGGCGTCGCTGGGCGGCATCCCGCAGTTGCTCCGCAGTTTTGGCGCCTACAAGCGGCTGATCGAAATCTATCCGAGTGACTGCAACGCGATCGAGTTCTGTCAGGGCACGATGGCCGAGATGGACGACGAGGTCGACATTTACGAGAAGATCCGCTACTTCGGCTCACGCAACAAGATCCTGTACGTTCACTTTCGCAATGTATCCGGCACCGTGCCGAGCTTCCGTGAAGAGTTCATCAACACCGGCTACGTGGACATGTACCGGGCGATGCAGACCTATTACGACGTCGGGTTCGACGGTTTCTTCATCGACGACCACGTGCCACAAACCTTCCAGGACACGGCGTGGGGCCATCGCGGTCGTGCGTTCGCCAACGGGTACATCCAGGCGTTGATCGAGGCGGTCACCAAACAGGGGCAGGCCACGCGCGAACCGGCACTGGCTGTGCGACAATCCGCCACATGACCGAGGTGACGCCCGACGGTTGGGTGGCTGTATCCAGGGACTGCTTCGAATATAATTTCGTGCCCTGGGTCGGGCGGAAGTACGAAGCCTGGCTGCGTTCGTCCGCGCTGCCCCACCCCCTCGACCCAACTGGCCAGCTCCTGGTCCCGACACGCGTCTATGACGTGTTCAAGGCAGAACGGATCCCGCTGCAACGCATCAGCAAGCAGCAGCTGGCGGCCATCGGCGCGAGATAAGGAGTCAGTAGAAGCGCCAGATGAACGGCACCCACACCAGCGCGATCACCGCGAACCACGTCAGCATCGGCAGACCCAGCTTCCAGTAGTCGTTGAACTGGTAACCGCCGGGCCCCATGACCATCATGTTGCCTGGAGTGGCGACTGGAGTAAGAAAGGCAGCCGCGGACATCACGTTCACCGCCATCAGCATCGGGCGGCCCGAGACTCCGAAGGCAGCCGCGGCCGAGACCGCGATCGGAATGACGACCAGCGCGGTCGCCGTGTTGCTGATCAACTGACCAAGCACCGCGGTAATCAGGATCAACCCGAGCAGCAGCGGATAGGGTCCGGCGTCACCGGCGACGCGCACCAGCCCCTGGGCGATCTGGTCGGCGCCCCCGGTCGACTGTAGCGCGTGCGACAGGGGGACCATGCCGCCCACGAGCACGATGGTGGTCCACGAAATAGCGCGATACGCCTGATTGGGGTTGAGCACACCCAGCAAGATGAGCGCGCACGCGGCCAGCAAACCACCAATCGCGGGCGGCAACACGCCCGTGGCCAGCACGACGATCATCGCAATCAGGACCGCAATGGCCCGGCCGGCGCCCGGACCCATTGGCACCGCTTGACGACGCACGACATCCGGGGAATCGACCACCAGGACGTCCGCGTCGTCGTAGTTGGCCTCCAGGGCGTCCCAACTGCCTTGCACCAGTAACGAGTCGCCGGCGGCCAGCGCGGTCTCCTGTTGCGGCAGCGTCTCGCCCTGGCGCTGGTGGGCCAGGATCAGCAGGTCGCCACTGCTGGCCACCATCCCCGGAAACACGCGCATGCCGATGGCCGCCGAGCGAGGCGGAATCATCAACTCCGCCACGCCGACCTGGCTGCTGAGCAGCGCGTCCGCTCCGTCGACCACGGCGGGCTCCACGAATGGCGCCAGCGCGTGCCCGTCCGCGAGCTCACTGATGCTTCCGGCGCTGCCTCGCAAGACCATGATGTCATCCGCATGGAAGACGTCGTCCGACGGTGGACCGCCACCCCCGGCGTACACGCCGACGATCTCTGTGTCGGGGTACGCCTTCAGGTCCAGCGCTGAGCGCGCGGTCCCGACCAGCGGCGAACCGCGCTCCACCCGGAGTCGCACCAGACCGCTCGGCAAGCGGTACTGTTTGACCATCGTGCGCGCGTAGTCGCTCAGATTGGGGGGAATGGATTTCGCGGTGCGCCGAGGCAGCAGACGGTCCCCGAACAGCACCACAATCGCGACCGTGCCCAGCAGCAGCGGCACGCCAGCCAGAGCGTATTCGAAGAAGCCGAATCCGCCGAGACCAGCGTCCGCGGCTGCCTCGGAGACGATGACGTTGATCGGTGTCCCGGTGAGTACCAGCAGGGACCCCGCGTGCGCGCCAAATGCGAGCGGCATCAGCAGCAGCGAGGGTGAGCGTCCCAGTCGGATTGCGAGCACCACCACCATCGGCATGAGCGCCGCGACCGCGCCGTTGGGCGTAATCAGCGCGCTCAGCGCCGCGGCCAGCAGCATCGTCATTACCAGGAGCCGCACCTGACTGTTGCCGACCCGAGTGATCAGTTGCTGGCCGACCCACGTGGTGACGCCGGTCGCATCCAGCGCCTCGCTGACGACAAACAGCGACGCGATGAAGATGACCACCGGGTCCCCGAAACCAGCGAAGGCCTGGTTCAGCGTCAGCAGCCCCGTCGCCCACAAGGACACGGCAACGCCGATGGCGACGATGCCAATCGGGAGCCGGTTCCAGATGAAGAGCGCCACCGCGGCGCCGAGGATGAGGAAGCAGATGGTGCTCTGCGACACGTGCGGCGCTCCAGCCAGCGTCAGGTGAGCGTCTTGAATGTCATCGCCAGGTCCAGCAGGAGCCTGGCGCCGAAGCCGGTGGCGCCCCAGGAGCGCCAGCCGTCGTCCGCGCCGACGCTCATGGTGCCGGCGATGTCCAGGTGCGCCCAGGGCCGCCCATCGACGAATTCCTCCAGGAACAGCGCGGCGGTAATCGCGCCGGCGTTGGCGTCGTCGCCCATATTCTTGAGGTCGGCAATCTCGGAGTTCAGCTGACGCCGGTAGCGACGTTCGAGTGGCAGCTGCCATACGCGCTCGTCGGTCCGATTCGCCGCGGCAATTACCTGGTCCACCAGCGGCTGATTGTTGCCGAGCAGCGCCGCCATCCTGGGGCCCAGCGCCCGCAGCGCGGCGCCGGTCAGCGTGGCGATGTCGACGATCGCATCCGGATGGTCGTTTTCGGTGGCGAGCACCAGCGCGTCGGCCATGACCAGCCGCCCTTCGGCGTCGGTGTTCTGGACCTCGACCGTCTTGCCGCCGTGCATGCGGAGCACGTCGCCCATTTTCATCGCCGAACCGGAGGGCATGTTGTCGGTACACATCAGGTAGCCGGTCACCGTGGTCGGGCAGTCGAGCGCCGCCAGGACCGACATGGCGCCGAGAATGGCGCCGGCGCCGGCCATGTCGTGCTTCATCAGCAGGTGCATGGCGTCGCCCGGCTTGATATTGATGCCCCCCGAGTCGTACATGATGCCCTTGCCCACCAGCGCCAGGTGGCCACGGCTCGTCCCTTTCGGGCGATACGTCAGTTTGACCATGCGCGGCTCGTGGGCGCTGCCGGCATTGACGCCGAGCAGCCCGCCGCAGCCAAGCTCGAGCAGCGCCTGGCGATCGAAGACCTCGACACCTAGCCCGCGACTGGCGGCCACCTGCTGGGCGACTTCGGCCATCCTTTCGGCAGTGAGGTAACTCGGCGGGGCGTTGCCGACGTCGCGGGTCAGCATGCATGCCTCCGCCGCGAGCCGACCCGCCTGCGCTCCGCGGCGCACGGCCTCCGCGCGATCATCGCCGGCGAGCAGCGTCAACTCGGCGAGCCGGACCGTCGTCGGCTGGGTATGAAACGGGTCGTACCGATAACGCGCGAGCAGCACCCCTTCGACAACGGCGCGCGCCGCGTCTTCGGGCTGGACGGGGCCGGTATTCACCAGGCTGATCGCCAGGTGCGCGTGAGTTGCCGAGGCGCGGGTGAAAGTGGCGGCCGCATCGCGGAGCAGGGCCGTATCGACCCGGGCGGCGTCACCGATGCCAATTGCCACCAGCGTGGGGCCACTGGCGCGGGGTAGTACCAGCGTCTGGCCCGGCTTGCCTTCGAAGCCGGCTGCGCCCAGCGCGGCACGATCCAGTCCGAGCTCAGCAGGCGGATTGCCCTCAGCAAGGACCGGCACGACCAGCGCTGTGGAGCTGGCTGGCAACGTCGGAGTAACAGAAATACTCACCTCCGCCGACCGATCCAGTGAGGGCGTGAGGTTGACGTCGAAGTATGCGATCTGTGAATCGCCGCCGACGGCGCGACCGTCAGTCACGGAGGACGATGTGATGGACATGGCTGAGAAAAACTCACTCCAATGCAATCAGGTGCGCGGCAAGTAGCCGGGACCCAGCGGAATATTCAGCGCATACCAGACGACGAACAGGACGACCCAGGCGACGAGCATGATGATGGCGTACTGCAGCATGATCGCGACGATCGTCCCGACACCGGCATCCTTCCGGTACCGCTGCGCGACGGTGACGATGAAGGGGAAATAGACCATCAACGGCGTGAGCGTGTTCACCGGGGAATCGCCGATGCGATACGCGGCCAGGACCGTCTGGGGTCCGATGCCCAGGCGCAAAAAGATAGGGATGAAAATGGGTGCAAAGATGGCCCACTTCGGAATCACTCCAGGCAGGATGAAGTCGAGCACGACGATCACGAGGATGAATGCCACCAGCAGTGGCAGCGCGGGGATGGCGGCGCGCTCGAGCAGATCGGCCAGCGCCACCGCGATGACGCGCGGCAGGTTGGAGTAATTGAAGTACGCCAGGAACTGGGCAATCATCAGGAACATCAGGATCAGCCCGCCAAGACTGCTGAACGTCTTGGAAATCGCGGCGATAACGTCGTTGCTGCCGCTGATCGTGCGGGCGCCGACGCCATAGCAGATGCCCGACACCAGGAAGAACGAGGCGATGATGAACAGCAAGCTGTCCATGAAGGGCGTATTGCCAATGATGTTCCCGGTGTTCGGGTCGCGCAGCGGAGCCCCCGGTGGGGCCGTGACCAGCACCACGATGACCAGGAACGCCAGGAAGCCGAACAACGCGAACTTCAGGCCGCGCCCCTCGGCGGCGCTGTCGACTTCCGCGTCGGCCTCGACTTCGGCGGGCGCCGTGTCCACGATGCCCGCGGCGGCGTCAGCCGCATTCAGGCGTGGCTCGATCAACCGCTCGGTGACGATCGTCGCCACGATGCACAGGAAGATGAGCGAGACCGCGCTGAAGAAATAGTTGTTGACGATCGTCTGGGGCGCGCCGCCGGTCAACGCGATCGCCTCGTTGGTCATCTCTCCCAGCATCGCGTCGATGGGTTGGATGATGATGTTGACCGCGAACGTTGCGGCGACCCCCGCGAAACCCGCCGCGAGCCCGGCAATCGGGTTCCGTTTCAGGCTCGCAAACGCGGCGGCCGCCAGTGGAATCAAGATCAGGTAGCCCGCATCCGAAGCTACGCTCGACAGCCCGCCCACGAGGATGATCAGAAAGGCGATCAACCGCGCGGGTGCGACCGCCACCAATTTGCGGATCAACGCCCCCATCAGCCCGACCGATTCCGCCAGACCAGCGCCCATCATGGCAATGAAGGTGACCGCGATGACACCGAAGTTCTGGAAGTTCGGGACGAACGAGGTGAACAGGAAGCGGATGCCTTCAATGGTGAGCAAGCCTTTGATCGGGATCGTTTCCTGCTGCGGCTGGAAGTGCGTGTCCGACCACTCCAGCCCCTCCTGGGGCGCGACCGTCTGGATCTGGGTCGTGTCCGGATAGAAGTCGTGCGTCACGGGGATCGGCACCGGCTCGAGCACCTGTTCGGTGACGCTGACCCCAAGCAGCTGCAGGATCGTCGACAGCACGATGACGAACACGATCAGGTACACGAACATCAACACCGGGTGCGGGACCTTGTTGCCAAGCGTCTCGATGCCGTCGAGGAGCTTGTCCATAAAGGTCCTTTTCGCGACCGGTGCTGCGATTGCCGCGGAGGTTTGAGCCATGGGCACGACCCTTTCAACTAGCGTTTCGACCAGGTCCGTTGCGCGTGGCGAAACTGTAGCTCGCCGCGCCGCCGACGCGATAGCGCATGCTCTCGGGCAGCCAACCCGGCCGACACGCGCAACCCTGGCTGCCAGTGACGAGTCCATCGCTGCTGCCCAGCCCGCAAGTTGCGGGAGACTGGGTAGAATCCCGAGAACATCCAGCTAGGCCCAGGCTCAGCGCGCGGCGCGGGCTCAGACTCGAGGTTGCACGTCCCTGCCAATCGCGAACCACACTTTTGGAGGACAAACGATGGCTCGATTGCGTTGCGTCCCCAGTTTGCTGCTGGCCCTGGCGCTGCTCGCGGGCGCTAGCCTGCCGGCGTCCGTTGCGTCGGCTCAGCAGGCGACCGACCCGCGGTTCTTTGCGCAGACGAACTTCCGCATCGACAACGATGCCTTCTGGAACTTCTTCCAGGGCCGGGGCGGGGTGCCGACGTTCGGCTTCCCCGTCTCACGGCAGTTCCTGCTCGACGGCTTCCAGGTGCAGATTTTCCAGCGCAACATCATGCAACTGCAGCCCGACGGCGGCGTGCAGACGCTCAACCTGCTGGATCCTGGCCTGATGCCGTACACGCAGATCAACGGCAGCACGTTTCCTGCGCCCGACCCGGCCATCGTGAGCGCCACGCCGCCGGTCAGCGACCCGAACTACGACAGCGCGATCATCGCCTTCACGCAGCAGCAAGCGCCCGACACCTTCGAGGGTCAGCCCGTCAACTTCTATCAGACCTTCAACTCGACGGTCACGTGTGAAGCGGCCTTCCCCAATGCCGACTGCCAGCAAACCCTGATCCCGCTCTTGAACCTGCAGATCTGGGGCGCGCCGACGAGCGCACCCGCCTACGATCCGGCCAACCACAACTTCATTTATCAGCGCTTCCAGCGCAGCATCATGCACTACGATGCGACGTGCGCCTGTACGCAGGGCTTGCTGCTGGCGGACTACTTCAAATCGATCCTGACCGGGCAGAACCTGCCGCCTGACCTGGCCCAGGAGGCGCAGGGCACCAAATATTTCCGCCAGTACGATCCGTCGCAGCCGCGCTCAATCGCTCGACCGGCCGAGCTGCCCAACAGCGACCTGTCCAACGCGTTCACCCCGCAGCAGCCCGGTGGCGGTGGCGGAACCGCGCCGACTACCACCTGGGGCTACGGCTTCAACGTCCACATGTGGTACTTCAACCAGGACGCCAAGAATCACACGGCCGGACTCATCCAGCAGGCCGGCTTCACGTGGTTGGCACACCAGGTCGAGTGGCCAAATATCGAAACCGCACCCGGCACGTACGACTGGAGCGAGCTGGACGCGATCGTCAATACCGCCAACAGCTACAACCTGAAGGTCATGCTGTCGATACTGCACGCGCCGACGTTTTATCGCAGTCCGACCAGCGGATTGACGCCCTCCGACCCGAGCGCGTATCAGCGTTTCATGCAGGCCGTGGCGAGTCGGTACGCTGGCAAGGTTCAGGCCTACGAAATCTGGCACGAGCAGAACCTGTCGGTCGAAATGGGCGTCAACAACGTCGATCCATCGGTGTATCTGCCACTGCTGCAGGCTGGCTACACGGGCGTCAAAGCTGGTGACCCCAACGCCCAGGCGCTGCTGGGCGCCCCCAGCCCCACTGGCGCGAACATCCCCGGTCAGTCGATTGACGACCTCACGTACTTGCAGCAACTGTTCGCCCTCAACGGCGGCGTGGTGCGCAACTACTTCGATGCCCTGTCCGCTCACCCCAGCGGATTCTCGAACCCGCCCGACTGTACCCCGGCAACCCCGCAATGCAGTTTGTCGGGTGGGTTCAACAACGATCCCAGCTTCTTTGCGTTCTACCGCGTCGGACAGTACCACGACCTGATGGTCCAGCAGGGCGTGGCCGACAAGAAGATCTGGTTTACCGAATTCGGCTACTGCTCGAACTCGACGCCGCCGCCAGGCTACGAATACTGCAGCTCGATCGACGCGGCAACGCAAGCGAGATTCCTGGTACAGGCGTTCCAGATGGCGCGCGCGCTTGACTACGTCGCGGGCATGATGCAGTGGAATCTCAATTTCCAGCTCGCCGTGCCGCAAACTGACGAAAAGTGGGGCTTCGGGGTGATCCGCGACGACTGGAGCGCCCGCCCGGCGTACAGTGCCCTCGCCGAGATGCCCAAGCAGTGATCACCATCGGCGGCGCAGGTCGTCGGCGAGCAGCGGCGAGGGCTCTTGCCCCGATGGGCGTGGCCTGGTTGGGCGGCCCCTCTCGAGGCGTGACGGCTCGACGAAAGTTGCGTCTCGCTGGGCAACGGCAATCAGCGTGGCCAAACCGCCGAGATGGGGTACACTATGGTGAACTGGCAGTACGGGGGCGCTCGCACGCGCTCTTCGACCGCACGTTGACTGGCCCACGTATTTGATCGCTTGGCATTGCCAGTCCGCCGAGCTTTTTGTGTTCACCTGAAGGGAGCCGTCACGATGTCGGCCGATACCACTCTGACCTGCCGCGAGTGCGGACAGGACTTTACATTTACCAGCGGCGAACAGGACTTCTACGCGAGTCGCGGTTTCTCTGAGCCTTCCCGCTGCCCCGATTGTCGTGCTGCCCGCAAGGCCCAGCGCGACGGCGGATCGTCGTCATACAGTAGCTATGGCTCCTCGTCCTCGTACGGCGGAGGCTATAGCTCGGGCGGGCGCGGTCAGCGCGAGATGTTCAGCGCCACGTGCTCGAGCTGCGGCAAGGAAGCTCAGGTCCCGTTCCAGCCCAGTGGCGACAAGCCCGTCTACTGCTCGGATTGCTTCCAGCAACGTGGCGGGAACAGCCGTTCGGGCGGTCGGAGCCGGTACTGAGTGCCCCGCCGACAGCAGCGCCGACCTGTATTCAGGAAAGGCGCGCCGAAGGCGCCACGCGAGGACACGGGCGCCCTTGACGCAAGCGCGCGCCGCGTGCTGGCCGCCAACGGCGGCGACGCGCGCCGTCTAGAAGCGCTCGTGCGCGACCTGCAGCAGCTGCGCGACGAGGCCGATCGGGTGGCGTTCGAGGAGCCTTCGCCAGATGCTCTGCGAGAGTACCGTCGCACCAGCCGTGAGCTGGCCGAGGCCCAGCGTGCCTTCGCCCTGGCGACGGGAAGCTGATGCACGTCGAACCCCGCGAGGGTGAGTCGTTCGACCAGATGCTGCGGCGCTTCAAGACGGCCATCGACAAATCGGGCATCCTGCGCGAGTACAAGCGCAAGCGCTACTTCAAGACCAACGGTGAGCTGCAGCGTGACAAGGCCAAGGCAGCCGCACGACGTCGCATGCGTCGACCGAAACTGGCGCGCGGCCCGCGCCCGCAGCGTTGAAGCCGAGGCGAATCCCCGACGGTGTCTGCTCGCTGTAGGCAGTGCCACAAGCCGATCATCTGGCCGGGGCTCTGCTATCGGTGCGCGACCGGTCGGAATCGCCAACTGGTCGGACCGACCGTCGCGCAAGATCAGCCAGCACCCCAGCCCGCTGTCGACCAGGCAGCGCCATCCTGAGCGCGTCCAGCCTGGCCAGCGTCGAATCGCACGGGTAAGTCGTACCCGTATCCGTCAACGGCGTGGCCGTCTGGTTCTGCGCCTGGTCATGTTCTACCCCCGGCCGCCCAATCGCGGCGGCCCCTGGAGTTCTCGCACACACAATGCCCCTACAGACTCAGGCGAGCTCGTTCGCCCAGTTCGATTTGCCACCCAATTTGCACCGCGCCCTGGAAGCCGACAACCTGGTCGCGCCGACCCCGATTCAGGCCGCCGCAATCCCGGTGCTCCTGAAGGGCCAGGACGTCATCGGCCAGGCGCGCACTGGCTCGGGCAAGACACTCGCGTTCGTCCTGCCGCTCGTGGCGCGATCTGACCCCGGCATCCGCGCGGTCCAGGCGCTCGTCCTGGTGCCCACCCGTGAGCTTGCCATCCAGGTCGCCTCGGTGCTCGGCCCACTGGCCAGGACGCGCCACTTGCGGCACGTGCTTCTGCATGGCGGGCGGTCGCTCGGGCCCGAGCAGCAAGCACTCAAGGGCGCGCATGTCGTGATCGGTACGCCCGGCCGCACCCTCGACCACTTGCGTAAGGGCAACCTGTCGCTCGATCGTGTCCGGCTGGTGGTCCTGGATGAGGCGGACGAGATGCTCGACCGCGGTTTTGCACCCGACGTGGAGCGTATTCTGGCGCATGCCCCGGACCGTCGGCAGACAGCCCTGTTTTCGGCGACGCTGCCCACCTGGGTTGCTGGAATCGCGGCTCGTCACGTCCGAAACGCCATCACCATCGAAGTTGACGCCGACACTCCTGCCCCACCCGAGATCGAGCATGTCGTCTATGACATCGAGTCAACTCCCCGTCTCGATGCGCTGCGCGCGCTACTGGACCGCCGCGGCGACGACGCCGTCATCGTTTTCGGACGCACCAAGCACGGAGTGAAGAAACTCGCGCAGCGTCTCGAAGGCATGGGGTACCCGACTTCGGCGCTGCAGGGCAACCTCAGCCAGAATGCCCGCGAACGTGTGATGGCCGGCTTCCGCTCCGGCAGCGTGCCGATTCTCCTCGCGACCAACGTGGCGGCGCGCGGGTTGGATGTTCCTGACGTTGGACTGGTGATCAATTACGAGTTGCCGGAGTCGCCAGAGTGGTTCACCCACCGCGTGGGCCGCACCGGTCGCATGGGCCGTGCGGGGCTGGCAATCACCCTTCTGGCGCCGGAGGACGCGACGAAGTGGCGTCAATTCGAAAAAGCGCTCGGTCGACGATTCGAACGCAGACGCTGGACGCAGCACGCGTGGTTACCCTCCCCACCGCGGCGCCGCTCGCCTCGGAGTCGGGCCGCCGCCTGATCCAGGCGGCATCATTCGAATCGAACCATTTCGGGCCACAGCTCCGACCACGGTTGGCGTGGATCGCGGCAGACAAAGATCTGCGGCTGCGGCGTCGACATGCTAGTTGACAACCCGCTCGAAGCGCGTATTCTGCGACGCGGTACGCAGCGGATGACTGGCCCGGGACGATCTCCTGAGAAACCCGCCAGGATGGAGGCCCCGGGCGGCACGACAACCCGCCGTCCCGCGGCTGCCGACTCGGCACCACCCGTCGCTGGGCTGACCGCTCGCATCCTCGAATTGCAGCGACAGGTCGGCAACCAGGCGGTCACCAGCCGCTTACGACATGCCATCGCCCCTTCGCGCCCGTTCGAGCCGCGCTGCACAACCAGTCAGCTCATGCGCGACGGTGATCTGGACGCCGGAGCTGGCCCGCAGGATGCCAGCCTGCCCGGGGGAGTGGCTACGGCACCCTCGCCCCCGCCCGCGGATGCTGAAGCCGCGCGTGTGGCCAAGCTCAACGCTGACTATGACGCCGCGGTCACCGCAAAGGACTGGCCGCAGGTCGCCAGGCTGCTGAACGCGTATAACGCCGACGACATCCCGAAGAAGCTTGCTTTGCTCAAACCCGCTGACATCCAGGCCCTGGACGCGGCCGCACAGGGCTCCTACGACCGCGTGCACCTGTTCATCGTCCAGCCGGTCATGGCCGCGGTCCATGATCTGGCCGGCTGGAAGAAGCTTCCGCCGGCCGATTAGTCAATCCTCGACAACATGCTCGCCGGTGCGACCAACAAGCTGTCCCAGAGCGTGCGGACGGCGCTTGGTGCGCAGCTGCCGACCCTCCAGACCCAAAGCGAGGGCGACCAGACCCGGGCGCTGCAGGCCGTCATTACTGGCGGAGGTGCGCTGCCCTATCTCGTGACCGACACCGTCTCCACTCCGCAGGTCGAGCACACCCTCAGCGGCCCCACGGCTCGGAAGGGTTTCGCCTTTGACGGCAAGACCGCCGACGCGAACGAGTGGGTCGTGAAATTCAAAGACGGCGTCTCGATTCCAATCGTCGCGCCGAAAGCGCCGACTCCGGGCTTCCACAACCATACCGTGCAGGAAACGGCCGATGCCCTGGGGGCTCTCCCCAAAGCGAGCCGACAACTCATCACACGCGTTCTTCTCAACCCCGTCACCAATCCACAGGATCCGTTCTGGGCGGGCCAGTACCGGACGCCCAACTTCCATTCATATATGACAGCGGGCGCCGCTGGTGTGGTCACCATCTATCCGGATAAGGCAAGCGCGCCCCTGCCTGGCGCGAGCGACATGAAAGGCCGGGTCGTCCACGAGACCGGTCACACGTGGGCCTACAAAACATGGGGCGAAGACAAGACAAAAGGTAAGTGGCTGGACTGGAAGAAGGCAATGGACAAGGACAGGGTGTCCGTTTCCGGGTACGCCCTGGCCGACGTCGCCGAAGACGTATCCGAAACGCTGGTGGCCTACGTCACGACTAAAGGTTCGCCTGCCAATGACGAATACCGCAAGATCGTGCCCAATCGATTCAGCATGCTCGATACTGAGTACAGGTAGTGGTTGAGCACGGAAGCTCGATGGCAGACGAGACCAATGGCGCAACCTCGCCCGCGGGCGACAAGCATCCGGGTGAGATCCAGTTCGTAGACCAGGTCGACGGCCGAGAATGGACCGTGAAAGCGGCGGAGGTGCCGCAGGCGATCGCCTGGAAGCAAGTAGACGATGTGTGGCATCCGGTCGTTCAGATCGAATCGACTGGCAGTCCGCAATGGCGGGAGATCAAGAGTTTCGGACAACACGGTGAGTTTCTCGGGGTGACGGTGCAGTCAGCGCCTCCCGGTCCACCCCGACCCGCGTAGCTCAGACCTGCACGAGCAAACGGAAAAGACTTGCTTCTGCGCGTCGCTTCGCGGGTTCGTGAAAACTTCTACAAGGGCTCCACCGTAGCTGGAATGACTGAACCTGCGTTCCTCCGAGGACACTAGCTCCCGTTTGTGGCCGCCACCTTTCGACGTGCCGGCGATTCTTCTCTGAGTCTCTGACGTATAGCGCGCGCGCAACGGCGTCGAGAATGCCCTGCACCACGTGAACACCGAAAAGCGCCAGCCAGCTTCCGTCAGCCCGCGCGCCGCGCAAGCAGCTCGACGAGCTCGGCGAACGCTGCGCGAACTGCCCGTGGTTGCTCGATCCACGGCAAGTGCCCGGCGTCGGCGATAGTCCGCCGCAGAATGTGCGGCTGCCGGAAGGCGGCCTCCGTCTCCCACAATTGCTGATCGACCACGTGGTCCTGTGCACCGCTGACGATGAGCGTCGGTTGGGTCGCTGGCGTCCAGCGCGAACGGTAGGTCTCGTCGAAGTGCGTGTCGGCCCAGGCGACCGCGTCCTGGCAGTAGGTGAGTCTTTCGAGCAGCGCGCGACCTCTGGTCAGTCCGCCAGGGGTGAAGTTCCACGGCGCGGCGGCGAGCGTGAGAGCGCGCAGCGTCTCGTCATTTGGATTGCGCGCGTAGGCGTCCGCGGCCTCGTCCACGCCCGGTATCGGGTGTGTGGCGGCCCACCGCGCGAATGTCGCGCGCCAGCCAGCGTGGGGCGCACTGCTGACAAGCGCCAGCCCGACGAGGTGGTGCTGCAGGTCTGGCACGGACAGCAGGAACATCCCGCCGGTGGAGTGTCCAATCATGACTGGAGCGTCCAGTCCCTCGGCGGCTTCGGCCAGGCAGCCCGGCCAATGCGCGTACGGTTCCGACGGGACACCTGCCACATCGCGGTTGGACCCGTCTCCGGGGAGGTCCACCAGCCACACGCTCCCCGGCAGTCCCGCTGCCTGCGCGAGGCCGGCGAGCGACTCGGACCCCAGCCCAGGGCCTCCGGGGACGAGCAGCCAGCTCCACCGACCCCGACGCGCGGCGACCCGGCGCAGTCGCACACCGGACCGTGTCCAACGCTCTCTGCCCTCGAGCACGCGCACAGGGTACATTCAGGTTTGAGTACGATCGGGGTACCATGCGCCGAACATGAATGGCGCCGACGTCCTCGTGCGGCGACTGGCGGATGCTGGCGTCCGCTGGGTGTTCGGCATTCCCAGCGGACCGGTGCTCCCGCTCATCGAAGCGCTGCGGCAGAGCGACATTCGTTTCGTGCTGACGACCAGCGAAACTTCGGCCGGTTTCATGGCAGCGACCGTGGGCCACCTGACTGGCGTACCTGGCGTATGCGTCGCCACCGTCGGCCCGGGTGCGACGAATCTCACGACAGGCGTGGGTGCGGCGTGGCTGGACCGCGCGCCCGTTCTCGCGCTTACGTGCAACGTCGAGTCCGCCTGGCTCGAACGTCGCATTCAGATGCGCATCGACCACTGCGCGTTGTTCCGCACGCTGACCAAGGACACACGCGTCTTGACCTCGGACAGCGTGGACCAGGCCGTACTGGATGCGTTACTTCTTGCGCGGTTGGAGCCGCCCGGGCCGGTCCACCTGGACCTGCCCGAGGACGTCGCCATCGCGACTGCAGCGATGAGTGGTCGCCCGCCTGTCGTCGACGCGGCTTTGCCCGACTGCTCTGAGTCGGTAGCGCGTACGGTCGCCGCGGCCCTGCAGCGCAGTCGTCGTCCGCTGCTGGTGACCGGGTTGGGCGCCACCAGGCTTCATTCGCGCGCGCATCTGCGGCAGTTCGTCGAGCGGCACCGCATACCCCACGTCTCCACGCTGCACGCCAAGGGTGTTCTGCCCGAGAGCCATCCGCTGTGGTGTGGCGTGCTCGGTCGCGCGCGGCGAACTACCGTGCAGCGTCTGGTGAGCCAGGCGGACCTGATCATCGCGATTGGCTTTGACCCGGTGGAGATCAATTATGAGGAGTGGATCGGCACGACGCCGCTCGTCCACGTGGATTGGCAGGTGGCCGACGTGAGCGCGGAAGTCGACGTCGTGCTCAACGCCGGCGGCGATCTCGAGCGTGCCACCGAAAGCCTTTGCGCGCTGCCGCCCGCGTCCAACGATTGGGACACGGATCGACTGGCTGAACATCGCCGCGTACTGGACCACGAGCTACGTCCGCCTACCACGAGTTTCACAACTGACCAGGTGCTCGACACGCTACGGGCACGCATGCCTTCGGATGCGATTCTGACCTATGACGTGGGTGCCCACACGCACCAGGTGGCGACGCAATGGCGGACGGATCTCCCTGATACATGCATCTCGACCAATGGCTGGTCCTCGATGGGCTTTGGCATGCCGTCGGCGTATGCCGCCAAGCTGGTGCATCCGGACCGCATGGTCGTGAGTGTGGTCGGCGATGGCGGTTTTCTGATGACCGCCGGCGAGCTGGGCGTTGCGCGCCGACTCAACCTCGAGGTGCCGGTGGTGGTGCTGAACGACGGTTGGCTCGGGCTCATGAAGGTGAAGCAAGAGCGGCGCCAGCTACCGCTGTCGGGTGTGGAGCTCGGTCCTCCGCCGGACTCGCCGCCACACTACTTCGGCGTGCCCTGCCGGCCGGCGCGTACCGCCGCTGAGTTCCAAACCGCGATGGAGTGGGCGCTGGCGCTCGGCGGCCCGTCTGTGATCGAAGCCTTTGTGGACGTCGCGCCGTATTCGCTCACCGTCTTCGACCAGGCCGAGCCGCGGACATCACATCAATAATGTTCCAGGTGAACGAGCTGCTCGAGTGTCTTGCGACCAGGTGGGTTGGGCGTTCGCTCGAGGCGCGCCGCCGGGTAGCCGAGCGAGATGGTCTCGCGGAGAACAAACTCCACGGGTATCCCGAGCAGGCGTTTTGCCTCGCCAGAGGCTGCCCACGTGTCGCCTGGACCGGTGAAGTGGCCAACGGCGGCGCCGAGACCCTGGGCTGTCGCCGCGAGGAGGATCCGTTCGGCGAGTCGGCCCTCGTCATACGCGTCCAGATCGGGGACTTCTGGATGGATGACGATGGCGATTCCCGCGCCGGAGGTTGCCAGATGCCCGGCGTTGGCGCCTTCGATCATCGACAACCGGCGGAGCATGTCCCGATCGCGGACCACCACGAATTCCCAGGGCTGACGATTGCCGGCGCTGCCCGACCATCGCGCAACTTCGAGGATGTTGCGCAGCGCGTCTTCCGGCAGTGGGTCCGGCCGAAGTTGGCGAACCGCCCGCAGACCACGGAGGAGAGCAAGCGTGCCAGCGGTTGAGTCGAGTGTCACTGGAGGACCTCCCACACTCATCGAGATGTGTGCACCAACGTATAGACCTGCAGCGTTGCGGATCAAAAGCTCCAGATCGCATGCGTTTCGACAACCTGGAGACCGGCGCGCTCGAGGTTGCGCTGGCTGATGCTGCCGGGCGTCGCCTCCACCGCCACCAGCGTGCAGCCGTTACCCGCCGCTTCTGCGAGACGAGCGGCTATCAGCGCGGTGTGGCAGCCGCGGCCTCGGTAGTCCGCGAGCGTCCCGGCGGCGGCGAGCACCGACGTCCGCGTCGGGCGATCGACATACAGTGCAGCGCAGGCGGCCGGCTGGTCGTCGCAATACGCCAGGAAGCACCGCCAGTCCGTGAATTCCGCGCGAGCCAGGCGCTGACACAGTTGGCGCTCTTGGGCCGCGGCGTTGCAGGTCAAAAGCTCGACCAACGCGTCGAGTGTCGCCTCATCTACACGTTGAACGTGGACGCCCTGAGGCAACTCCTGCCGAGCGTCGGGGCCGGGCACACCACACAAGATGTTCAGGAACCCGGATTGACGGAGTCCGGCAGCGTGCAAACTCTTCAGCATCTGCTCGGTTGCGAAATACGGTGACAGATGTACGTAGCAGGCCGCTCCGTGCTGGCGATACCACGCGACCAGACCTTCGACCTCGAGATGCTCCGCGCGAATGTCGAACGGACGACTGAAATACGCGTAGTGCGCAACTGGACTGGTGACGAGCAGCGCCACGTGCCCATCTCCGAACGTGCGTCGCTCCACTCCAATCGGATTGTCCGGGAGGCGGCCGACGCTCAATAAGCGTGACATTGCCGCGTGGGACAACGCAATTTCGATGCGATCGACCGTCGCTTCAGTAGCGTACATGCCTTCGGGCGGAATCCCAATTGTACGCCCGCAGCAGCTGACGTGGAGGAGATCTTCGGCTTCCAGGCCGACCACATCCGCGAGCACCTGGCCGAGGTCCGCGGCATCCTGGAGCGCCAGTCGCCCGATCAGGACTCCTCCTGATTCCGGCGATGCAGCAGCAGCACTGGACACGCCGAGGCGCGCACCACCGCGTCCGCAACGCTGCCGAGTAGTGCCCGCTGCAGCCCGGTCAGCGCCTGGGTGCTCATCACGATCAGGTCGGCCGTGTGCTCATCCGCGGCCTGCACGATCGCGCCGGGGATGTCCGGCGCCGTGCGCGCTTCGCCGCTTGCCACTACTCCGGCTTCGCCCAGGCGCGTCACCATGCCTGCCACGTAGGTCTGCGCGGCACTCAGCGCCTCGTCGTCCCAGGCGGGATCGTAGTACATCGGCCCCTCGTTAGGAGTGAGCGCCTGGAAGACCATCGGGACGACAACCTCCAGCAAGCGGATCTGGGCGCCAGTTGCTTTTGCCAGTCCGACTGCATGTGACATCGCGAGGGCGCCACCCGGCGAACCATCCACGGGCACCAGAACATTTGCAATCCGGTCCAGCCGCCGACCACCCGGTCGCAGCATGACGATCGGCACGTCACTCCGGCTCAGCAACCGTTCCCCGACGCTGCCCAGCACGGCACGCTCGATTCCGGCGCGACCACGAGTTCGCATGATCACCAGATCCGCCGCTTGCTCGCGGACTTGCTGGATAATCTCGTCCGCCGCCTGGCCGCGACGCACCGCCGACTCCACCCGCACACCGTTTGCCCCCAGCTCGCCGGCAACTCGTGTCAACTTGTTCGCCGCGTCGTTGGCGGAGGCCTCCCCGGCGGGTGACTCGAGGACTTGCAGCAGGTAAACCGAAGCGTCGGTCGCGTGCGCGATCGTGCGCGCCGCGGGCAAAGCAGCGTTGGACTCAGGGGTGCCATCCAGTGGCACGAGGATTCGGCTAAACATTCAGCACAACCTTCCTGCCGTCTATCGTAGGTCGCCTGGCCGTGTGGGTAGCGCCGCTCGTCAGGGCAGCTGTCCGTTCAGGCGGGCGGCCTGGATCGCCGTGTAGGCCGGCCTGACTGTGCCGTCAGGGTTGGTGATGGCCCACCAGTATTCCTCGCGGTCCGACCTCCAGGTTGGGTCTGCCAACGTCCACACGGACATCACTCCAATCCACGGCTGCCACTGCTTCTGGGCGTACTGGTAGGCCTCGACCAGGTTTTCCGCCTTCTGGTCCTCGCTAATGGCGAACCACGCGTAGGCCGGGTTGACCTGGTCGCTGGTCCAGCCGAATTCCAAGAACCAGATCTGGTGGTCGACGTCGCCGTTGTCCACCTGCAACTCGCGTAGCTGCTCGACGCGGCGGAAATAGAAGCTCGGATGTGGAAAGGCCGGCAGCGAGTCGAGGTCACAGGCCACACACGGCGCCTGTGTGTTGGCGTTGACGCCGAGGACGTCGTAGTTGACGCCGGCTCTGAGCCCCGCGGCGTACATCGCTTGCAGGTACTCCAAGTCGTCCATGGAGTGGCCATTGGTCACCCCAGTGGGTGAGAGCCCGGCAGTGATGACCACCACGTTCGGGTCGGTCGCCTTCGCGGCGGCATAGGCGCCGGCCAGGAGTCGGACGTAGTCAGCGGCCGTTTCCTGGTTGACAGGCTGGTCTCCCCACTCGCGTGAGATATTCGGTTCGTTCCAGATCTCGATCGCCTCCACTTCACCGATCGACGAGCCGAGCCGATACCGGTCGACGAACGCGTGCACGAAGTCGAAGTAGTCCTGGTAATTCGGCGGTGGACCATTGGTGGTCTCGGGCACGCCCGTCCAACCTGGTTGGAAGTCGAGTCGGGCGATGATCCGCAGGCCAGCGCTCGCGCTGGCGCGCACCACGGCATCCGCCTCCGCCCAGTCGAAGCACCCCCGGCAGGCGCCTTCTATCTGCCGCCACTTGAACAGGCTCTTCTGCCAGCGGAACTGGGCCGCCTGGGCGAGCCCCAGGTCACGTTCAATCGTGTTGGGCTCGCCGAAGACAAAGGTGCTCACGCCGTAGTCCGGGCTGGTTGGTGCCTCGGGCAGAACGGATGGATAGGAGGTCGTCCTCTGCGCATACTGGGCGTGCGACGCCCCACCGCCCGCGGGCGCCAGCACCAGGGCCAGCGCCAGCAGGGTCGCCATCAGTGACGTAGGACACCCCCTTACGCGTGGGGTGTAACCGTGTGGTGGCCTTGGGCACGTCGCCGCCATCAGTACGGCGTGACCCTAGTCGGCGGGCGTCGCCCAGAGTAGGACCTGGCGCGCCTGGAAGGTGCCCGACCCGGTAGGCGTCCCGATTGCCTGGAGCAGTGAGTTGGGGCCGAACGGGCCCACGTTATCGACACCCGCCGGCAGTTGGACCACGGCCGGTTCATCTGCCAGCCAGATCAGGACGAGGTCACCCTCGGCATGCAGGATCGGGCCGCGCAGCAATTGCTCACCCGGTGCGACCTGAGTCGTGGTGTCCGTGCCAGGCGGCAGCGCGACCGGGTCCACGCCGTTGATCTGGACAGGAGCGCCGCTTTGCGCCAGATCCTCCGGGGTCTGTGGGCGGTACACGGCACCAGTGCCGAAGTCGCCTGTGTTGCCCAGCTCATCTACTGGCATGGGGGTCGCCTGCTGCGCCGCCGCCGGGGTCCACAGGGCCACCGCGGTCACCGCCGCCAGTACCGCCAGCCAGCCCTGCCGGTCACTCATATTTTCTGAGTGTAGTACTGCCACGATGGGCTCGCCACCGCATCAATCCGACGTTGGGGTAGCCTGACCGGTTGTGATAATCGACGTCCACACGCACACGCCGACTCACGTTCGGCCCGTGCCACCCTCAGAGCGTCAACCGAACGCGCAATGGCGGCCCGATCGCATCGTCGAAGCCGCGGTCAGCTGGGACGATTACCTGACGGCGATGCAACCGGTCGATCGCGCCTGCGTGTTCGGTATTCGCTTCAAAGGTGGCGAGATGCCTGCCGGACGTGAAGGCGCAGGCGTACAGTGGACTGGCGACGTCAACCAGCAAACGGCGGACTTCGTGCGCAGCTGTCCCGAGAAGCTGATTGGCTTCATGTCGGTCCACCCGGACGAGGGCGACGCGGTCCAGGAGATCGGGCGGTGCGTCCATGATCTCGGGCTACGAGGGATCAAGCTCGGGCCGAATTATCAGGGTTTCGATCCCCTCAGTGCCAGTGCATTTCGCGTCTACGCGACTGCACAACAACTCCAGTTGCCGATACTGTTTCACCAGGGCACGTCGCCCATGCGCACCGCACCACTGCGCTACGCGCATCCGCTGGTCATGGACGAAATTGCCACCGCATTTCCTGAACTGCGCGTCGTGATGGCGCATCTCGGTCACCCGTGGCACGCGGATACGGTCACCATTATTCGCAAGCATCCGAATGTTTACGCGGATGTGTCATCGCAGTTCTTTCGGCCGTGGGGACAATATCAGGCGCTGCGGTTGGCGGCCGAATGGGGCGTGCTCGACAAGCTGCTGCTCGGCAGCGACTACCCGGTCGCAACGCCCCAGGAGACGATCGACGGGCTGCTATCCGCGGTAGACGTCGCGGCACGCGCCAGTCTGCCGCCGCTGGATCGCGGCGCGCTGCTGGCGATCGTGCACCGCGACAGCCTCGCAGCGCTGGGCCTGACATGAAATCGAACTGGCCGCCACACTCGCCTGCGATATTGGGTTCAGCGAAGAGAGACGGCAAGATTGTCGAAGCGGACTTCGGATTGCCCTCCATCCACGCCAATCCAGAACGCGCCACGGCGGACAGTCGCATCCGTGACGTGCGCGACCTGGTGCCCGTTGACGAGCACGTCGATGGCGGCGTCCGCGCAGCTCAGCTCCAGGTGGTTGCTGTCGGTGCCAGGATGGATGCTCGCGTCGCTGGTCCAGGGCACCAGTGGGGTTGACGTCCCGCTCTGCCACAAACTGAGCTGAAACGACCCGTCCGCGGGTGAGACGCTCAGCCGGTACTGACTGTCGCCGTCCGGTCCGGAGCTGGAGCGGCAGGCCAGCGCGATCACCTGCCCGTTCGGATCGCCGACGATGCGCGTGTCGATCGCAACGGAGGCATCCGCGTATGTCCCGGGTAATACCGTTGTCGGCACACCGACCGATGGATCAATGCGTTGGATGAAGTACTCGCCATCGGCGTAGCCACGCGTGAAGCGCGGCTGATCCGGCGTGCTGCTCGGCAGCGCGGCAAGCTCCGGATCGTCGAAGTTGTCACTCCACAGCATCGCGGGGGTGCGATCGGCAGCGTGGGCAGGATGCGTTGCGCCGCTCAGATCGGGAACGCCCCAGAGCGCCACGAAGCGATCAGGGCCGCTGGAGGCCAGCATGTTCCCACTCGGGGAAAAGGCCAGCGCCAGGTGCGGATAGACCGGTTGGAGTGTGCGGAGCAACGTACCTGCACCCACGTCCCACAGGCGAATCGCCGTTCCCGTCTGTTCCGGGTCGAAGAGGTCCGTGCCGTCTGATGCCTGGGCGACTCCGCTGGACGGCTCGTACGCGGCGGCGAGCAGCTTGCCATCCGGCGAGAACTGCACGGCCCGCACCCGCCCATCGCTTGGGAGCGTGGTCAGCTGGCGCAGCTCCGGGACGCTCCATTCCGTCACCCCGCCGTCCCGCGAACCGGTGGCCAGCAGCGGGGCTGAGGGTGAAAAGGCGAGGTCTATCACCGCATCTGAGAGGCCCTGGAGGGAACCTTGCCGCGTGCCCGACTTGACGTTCCACAGCGTGACGCCGCTCGTCTTGGACGAGGTGGCAAGCAGGTTACCATCCGGTGAGAACGCGATGCCGGTGATCGGGTCGTTGTTGTCCCCGCCGTCAGCCGGGGTCGCGCGCTCCGCCCCGTTGGACAGGTCCCACAGTTTCAACTGACCGTCGATGGTTCCGGAGGCCAGTGTGCGACCGTCGGGCGAGAATGCCAATCGACTGATCTCATGCGCGTGACCGCTGAGTCTACGCACGAATTGCAGTGTCGAAGCATCCCACAGCACGATGTTGTTGCCCCAGGCCGCGGCCAACAAACGGCCATCCGGCGAGTATTTGACGTCGTACACGGTACTGTCCCCGCCACCCGTCAGGCTGGCAATCTCGCGGCCTTGCTTCACGTCCCAGACTTTGACGCCATAGTCGCGAAGCAAACCGGTCCCGTTCACCGATTCCTGGTCACCCAGATCGCGCAACGACGTCACCGCCGCCGCCAGTCGTTGCCCGTCGGGTGAGAACGCGATTTGCCACGGGAGTCCGCGTTGAGAGAACAGGCTTAGCGACCGGACGGAGGCCGCGCTGTCGGATGTCAGCGGCGCACTCTGAACCGCCGCTGGCTGAGCGTAGCCCAGCTCGCTGACGTGCAGGACGTAACCGGTGCTCGGCGGGGTTTCGCGTGGACTCCGAATGTGGACGAAGTAGGTCCCGGGCTGCAAGTATCGCATGACATACGGATCGACGGGTTGATCCTCGTGGCTGCCGCCGCCAAGCAGCGTGCTGTTGTCGCCGGCGTACAGCCACACCTCGTAGTCGGCGCCGGGCGTGAAGAGCTGGATGAAAAGATTGGTGGCATGGTCGAGCGTCAGGCGCCACTTGTGCTGCTCGTTGGCGTCGGTCATGTCATAACGCTTGAAATCGTCGAGGCGAAGCTCGCAGCCCTGGCTGCCGCGCAGGCTGTCGAGACTACACGTAGCCTCCTGGGCGTTGGCCGGGCGGACGCTGGGCGTCGCGAAGGCGACCACCACGAGCGCCACCAGGGACACGACCCAGCGGGCCAGCACCTGCGGATTCCGAAACAAAGTGGAGTGCTTCATGGGCTCACCTCGGAACAAATGGAATGCGTGTTGGTGTCTGCGCCACCGCCGGTGGTGCTGATGGCGCCGCGTCCTGGCGCGCGGTCGCGCCGGTCTGGACCGCGCGCTGTTGGGTGCTTGTCTGAACGGTGGGCGCGGGCGGCCTGACCTGTGACTGAGCCGGTGCCGGGCGGGGCGCCACAGGCGGATCCGTCGACTCGGGGGTTGGTGACGGTTCTGGAGTCGGCGTGAGCGCCGCCAGCGCTTCGTGGGCCTCCACTCGTTCTGGTGCCAGGTTGTCGGCTGCCTCGAGCTGTTCGATGGCCGGCTGGGTTTGTCCATCGGCGAGAAGCTGGTCCGCGTAGAGGACATACGCGGCATAGAGCTTGTCGCGGGCGGGTGTGAAGTCGGGGTGGTCCTGGAGAAAGCTGTTGGCGGCGTTGATCGAGGCTGGCCAGTCGTGTCCCCAGGTGAGGTCCAGGCTGGCGAGCACCGGCAGCCAGGCCTGGTCAACAGTGGGGGTTGGGATAGGAGTCGGTTGGTCGGTCGGCGAGGTTGTCGGTTGCGCGGTGGGCGAGATTGTCGGTCGCGCGGTCGGCGAGATTGTCGGTTGCGCGGTGGCCGCAGGCGCCGGAGCCGTGGGTGTTGCCGCCGGGGTGGGGACCTCCGTTCCTGACGGGGTTACGACCAGTGAAATGGCTTGCGCGGGTGTCGGTGGAATGCTCAGTTGGCCGGGGGCTTCCGCCGAGTGGAGAACGATCACTGGCAGCGCCGCGCACCCGAGAGCGGTTGCGATGCTGGCGCCAATCCACCACCGCCGCGAGCCGGTCCTTTTCCAGGCAGCCGATCCGTGCGGAGACCGAGCCTGTACCAGGGTTAGCTCGGTGAGCGGCTCCACAACGGGCTTCGCGGCGTCGACGAGCGCATCGACGAACGCCCGTGACGTGGCGAAGCGGTCCTCCGGACGCTTGGCGAGCGCGCGTTCGAACACCGCGTCCACACCTGGGCCGAGCACCGGGTTCCGGGTACTGGGCGGTGGCAGCGGCGCGTCCATCACCAGCCGCATGGTCGAACGTGCCGAGTCCGCCGCGAACGGCACGCTCGCGGTGAGTAGCTCGTAGGCGACGACTGCCAGCGAGTAGCGGTCGCTGGCTGGGCCGACCGCGAGTCCGGCTGCTTGCTCGGGAGACATGTACGCCGGTGTGCCGAGGATCTGGTTCACGGTCAGAGAGACGCGCAGCGCGTCGTCGCCCGGTTCAGGCTCCAGCAATTTGGCGAGGCCAAAATCACAGACCACCGGACGGCCGTCGTCGGCGAACATGATGTTCGAGGGTTTGAGGTCGCGATGCACGACGGGCGGATTCTGACGGAACGCAAAGTCCAGCGCCGAGGCGACGGGGCGCAGCAGGGTCTCGAGTTCGGTCAGCGACCAGCGCCGCTGCGTATAACGATCCCTCAGACTTCCACCCGTCAGGTATTCGAGGACCAGGTAGTACAGATCGGCCGCACTGTCCTCGCCGATTTCGTACAGGCGGAGGATGTTGGGATGGGTGAGTTTCGCGAGGGTCTGGCCCTCGCGCCGAAACCGCGCGATGAACGTCGGGTCCGCCGCCAGCTGCGGAGTGAGGACCTTCAGGGCGACCTCCATGTTGAGTGTGGCGTCGTACGCGCGGTAGACCGCCGCCATGCCGCCGCGGCCGACGAGCCCGGCCAGCTCATAGCGGGCGCTGATCGTGTTGCCTGGTAAAAGCACGCGAGGTGACATTGGTGGAGGTCCTCTTGGTGCGTGGCGCGCGATGGTGGGACGGCGGGGCCTGCCCTCCGACCATCGCGCGTGCTGTTAGCAGGACTGGGCCGGCGACGCCGGTTGGTCTGGCGCGCCTGCATCTGCGGACTGGGGCGCCTGGGCACCCGGCCCCGCTGGAGCAGAACTTGCCGTCCCCGGTTGGGTGGCGCCCTGGACTGCTGTCACGGTTGCAGATTGTCCGGTCGCGGCATTCGTATTCGCCTGGGTGGTTGGCCCCGAGGAGCCAGCCCGTGAGCCGGAGGCAGCGGCCGGCTGCCCGTTGACGCTCGCCGCCTGGCCGCTCGGCGACTGGACGGCCGGAACGTTCGCTTGCCCGGGCTGAGGACCCGGCGCAGGTGGCTGGGCGGCGCCGTTCGTGGATGGGTTGGTGCCCGATATCGCGCCGGCGCCAGCGGATTGCTGCGTACCGCCACTCGAGGCTGAGGTGGTCGCGGACTGCGCACTGCCGCTGGAGGAAGACGTGCTCGAGCCGGTCTGGGCGTTCGCCTGCCCCGCCGATCCAGACGACGACGGCTGCGTGTCAGACTGCGCGGTGGTGGTCCCTCCGCTCGTCGACGATGCGCCACCGCTGGTTGCCGCTACGGGGTTTGAAACGGTCACCGACAAAGACCTGGTGGAGGTATTCCCGGAGCCCTGCGCGGCGCCCGCGATACCTCCTGGAAGTCGGGGAACCGTCGTCGCCGGTGCCGTCGTCAGCGGGTGCGACGCTGGCGACGTTGTCGCCGGCGCGCTGGTTATGTTTTTCGCCGCGGCGCCCGTTGGAGCAACGGTGCACGTCTCACACGGCAACTCAAAGATGGTCATGAACCGAGTGAAGAACGTGTCCTCCGCCTCGATGCGTGCCTGCGGGCACTGCTGCGACGCCGGGTCGGAACCTGGCAGGAGCGGCACATCGCCACTGGCAACCGGCGGCTGCACCTGAAACTGCAGCGTGTATGACGCGCCAGCGGCGCCCGATGCTCCAGGATCGGCGACAACGTAGATCGCGTGCGTGCCTGGCACCAGGACGCTCGCACCGACGACCTTCGGCGCGTCGCTTCCCGCATCAGATTTGGACAGCACCTTGTCGCCAGGCCCGACCAGGAAGAGCGCAAGCTGCGCCGAGCCCTGCGTCAACTGCGCCTGGATGATGGTGCCTGGCAGCGTCGCGTCGTACCGATAAACGCTCATGCTCGTGGCAGGACTGACCGACCCCGACGTGAGCGCTCCGGCGGGCAGGGCGCAGGCGAGCTCCGGCCGGTCGTAAGGTGCGACGCACGGATCGACCTGGTCGGCTGCCGGTTGACCCGCCGTATCGTCGCCGCCTGGCTGGGGGGAGACGTCGTCGCCCGCTGGTTGGGCGGAAGTGTCATCGCCGGCAGGCTGCGCCCCAGCATCATCGGCCGACGGTGCGGTTGGAGTCGCATCTGAGGGCGCCAGGACCTCCAGTGGCGCGGGCGAATTCGGGTCATCCGCCGTGATGTCCAGCGGCGCCATGCTGGTCGATCTGTACGCAAGGGTCGGGGTCGCGGCGACGTCGAGGAGTGCCACCACGAGACTGACGCTGACCGCGCCGGTCATCCATCGGCTCCCACTCTTATAGGCGAAAAGGGCGCGAGCCGAGCGCTGCAACGAATTGATCATAGAACCTCCTGGTCTTCGGAATGCGTACGGTCGACCACGTGCAGAGATGTTGAACAATTGCCGTCACCGCGTTGTCTGCCGCGGCAATTGTGGGCGATGTTGTCGGCCATCCTGAGTCCTCCAATCGGATTGCAGCTCTACGCCGAGCGAGGCGTGACACAGACTGGTCAGTGCGCTCGCTTCCCCCTTTCCGTTCAACCGGTGTCGGCTACGGAGTCAAATATTGTCGCTGCACCCGCGCTGGGTGGCAGAGCACGGTCGCTAGCGTTGTGCGCGCTGCGGCGAGCGACAGCGGCTCCGACACTGCTCCTTGCTGCTGATGTAAACGCCGAGCGTCAATTTTTTGGCCGAACTCTGGAGCAGCGCACGGCAGAACCTGCGGACTGATTCACGGTCACCGATCCTGGCCGTGCTTGTGCCGTGCCATGCGGTGGCCAGCGCCGCAGACTACCTGCATGACCACCAGCCAGTAACCCGTCTGCGAGTTCCCCGCCGGCGCGATCCAGACGCGGAGCGGTATCGACGGCGCCTACCGGCCGCACTGGGCCTGGCTCAGGCACCTGCCCACGTGTGATTGTTGTGACGACTGTGATTGCCATGTGTGTGCAGCCTGTTAATCTGTAGTCGAGTATCGCTCATGGATCACGTTGCCAAGCCCTCGTCGGAGATCAGCCGACCGGTGCGTTCGTCAATACCCAGGCCAGCATACGAT
>JAFAOS010000025.1 GCA_019247515.1 Chloroflexota bacterium
ACTGAGCTTCGCCGCCGGTACTCCAGGGAAGGTGGCATACGTACCCTCGGCCGCTGACCCGGCGGCATCCACGAACGCGGCCTCGCCAAGACCGTCAGCACCCATCAGCTTGACATCGCTGTTGAGCGCGGCGCGCAGATCCTGCCACAACTTGCCCACGTTCTGGCCCTCGGTTCCACCGAAATACACCAGGCCTGGATTGGACTGCCGGACCTTGTCCGCGAGCAAGTGGTAGTCGCTGGCTGCCGGGTCGATCGCCTCCGGACCTCCGACAACTTGCAATCCTGTTTTGCTAGCTGTCGACGAGAACGTGGCAGCGAGATTCTGGCCATAGACGCTGCCATCGTCGATGGCATAAACCTGGGTGACGCCAAGTTGTCTGGCGAATGCGGCCGCCGCGGCGCCCTGCATGTCGTCGGTGGGTACCACGCGCGCAAAGTTGCGCGGGCAATCTGGGTAGTACATTTCAGGCTCGCCGGGCGCGTTGTACGCCGTCTGCTTGGTCAGACCCGGGTATGTCGCCGCATAGGAAACCATCGCCAGCTGCGCGGGGCACAGGATTGGAATCGACGAACGCGCGAGTCCCGAGAGAGATGGCCCGAGGTACACCAGGACATTCGGGTCGTTGACCGCCTGATTCGCGTTGGCGGCTTCGCTCGGCGTATCCGGGGAACCCCTGGCGCCACCCGAGTTGCTCAGGTCCTCCAGGGACACGGTGGTGTTGCCGACCACATAGTGGTGATCCTCGAGCGCCATCTCGTAGGCCCTGATGACCATGTCCGTCTGCGCCTTGGCCAGGCCGCCGCGCGCCAGGCTGGAGACGATCTTGATGCTGCCAGTCACAGAGGACGGCGCGGGGGCGGCCGGAGCCGCGGCGAACGGGGCCTCCCTTGCGAGCGATTCCGAATGGGCAGCCACCGGTGGCGCTGACTCGACAGACCCTCCCGCCCGTTGCGGCGGGCACTCGTCCAGGTGGAGAAACCGCTGACATTCTTCGAGCGTCCACCACCTCGTCAAGCGCGATTGAGCCAGCGCGGTGAGGTCATCAATCGGGACGACGTACGTCCGCACTGCCTGATCTGTTCTGACCACCAGCTGACGGCCATCTGGAGTGAACACGAGGCTGTCAACGCCGTCGCCAACGTTCGCCGGCGGTAGAGCGAGCAACTCCCGGCCGGTGCTCGCGTCCCACACTTGCACGGACCCGTCGCGGCTGCCAGATGCAATTCGCTGCCCGTCCGGGCCAAACACCGCACCGGCGACCGTACCGGTGTGGCTTTGTATCGTGAGCGCATCCGCGCCGCTGGCGGCATCCCAGACGCGAATGGTTCCGTCACGACTGGCGGTCACCAGGCGTTTGCCATCCGGGCTGAAGGCAACACTCCAGACCGCGTTGGCATGACCGGCGAGTGTCAGTAGAGACTGGCCGGTACGCGCGTCTCACACGCGGACGTTGTCGGTATGCCCTTCGCTCGCGGTCGCGAGCTGCGCTGCGTCCGGACTGAACGCGACGCTGGTCAACGCGTCAGACTGGCCCGAAAGTCCGAACAGCTCGGTACCGGAAGCCACGTCCCACAGCTTGACTGTCCTGTCCACGCTGGCGCTGGCCAGGCGCGTCCCATCAGGGGTGAATGCCACCGCGACGACGCCGTCCGAGTGACCGCCGCCCGTCCACTCGAGATCGCCGGTTGTGGCGTCCCACACGCGTACGTTGCGATCCGCGCTCCCGGTGGCGACCCGAGCGCCGTCCGGGCTGATAGCAGCCCCCCAGACCTGGCCGGTGTGGCCGCCAACCGAGAGCACGGGCTGGCCAGTTCGTGCGTCCCACAAGGTGGCTGTCCCATCCCACAGGCCGGCGAAAATGCGTCCCGCGTCATGGCTCGTCGCAATCTGGCCAAGGAGTGGCGCATCTCGCAATCGTGTGGGAAATGACGCGAGTGCTCCCGGCGTGGTTACCGTGAGCAGCTCATGTGGTGGACTGAGGTCCCAGACTTTAGCGGTACCGTCCCAGCTGGCGGTCGCCAGACGCTGGCCATCCGGGCTGAAAGCGACCCGGTCGACGGGTCCGGTGTGGCCAGCCAACGCCACCAGCTCGCGGCCGGTCTGAGCATCCCATAGCCTGGCTGTCTGGTCCACGCTGGCCGTCGCCAGACGGGCGCTATCCGGACTGAACGTCGCGTCGAGGATCTGGAGTGGGTGACCGACGATGTTCACAACTGGCGCGCCCGTGCCGGTCCACCACACCTGCGCGCCGGTCTCGGTCGTGGCGGCCACGCGCGTGCCGTCGGCAGTGAAGGCGACAGCGTGGGAAGTCGCGCCGGTCGGCGGTGGGATCCAGCTGCGCACCAGGCGTGGCGGTTGGCTCGATAGGTCCCAGAGGTCCACCTGTCCCAGCGGATTAATGGTCGCCAGACCGCCGCCATCTGGAGTAAACGCCAGATCCAGGGGCACGGCGCTCTCGCCAACCGTTCCGGGTCGAAACATCAGTTGGGCTTGCCCCGTCTCGGTGTTCCACAGGCTCACGGTTCCGTCGAGACTGCTGGTCGCGAGCAGCTTGCCGTCCGGACGGAACGCAAGACGCTCGACCTCTCGGGTCTGGCCCGTGAGCAGCAGGCGCTGGCGGCCCGTGGCGCCATCCCAGATTCTCGCCGTATGGTCATCGCCCGCGGTTGCGATTGAAGTCCCACTGGGGCCGAAGGCGATCGCGTTGACCGCGCCGTCATGACCCTTCAGCATCAGCTCCAGCTGGCCTGAGCTGGCGCTCCACACTCTGGCGGTGCCATCCTCGCCGGCGGTCGCAAGATGCTGCCCATCGGGGCTGAACCCGACTGACAGGACTTTGCCAGTGTGCCCGACGAGGGTCAGCTGGGCCCGCAGGAGCGGAAGCACTCGGTGGAGCGCGTCCTCCGCTTCAGCCGTCCAGGTCCCATCGACACTGTGCGTTGCGTCGACAGCTCCCAGAGCCAGCAACGCCGCGCGCTCCGGATCGACACTCAGATTGGTAAGCGCCGCGGCGGACAGTTCACGTGCGATGGCCCCGCGTGCGTCGGCCTGAGCGTGGATGGCCAGCTCGCGTGAGGTGTTACCCAAGAAGACCGCCGCACCCGCCATGGACAGGGCGAGCGCAAACGCAACGCCGAGGAGCAGTGCCCGCTGGCGGAGCAGGCTGGCAGCCGATCGCTGCTCGTCCGCGCGACGCTGCTGTTCGTCCGCACGCTCCCGCTCGGCTTCGGCTTTCCGCTGTTCGGCTTGCGCAAGTTGACGCGCCGCCTGGAGCTCTCGCTGGCGTTGGGCTTCGAGCCGGCTGGCTTCGTCTCTGGCTGCCCGTGTCGCCGCATCGAGAAATGCACGCTCGAGGGAGCTCAGATCGTCGACGTGTTCGTCTGCCCACTCGACGGCCTGGGTGAGCCGAGCGCCGCGATACAGACTGTCCGCGTCGCCGCCAAGCCGTTGCCATTCCCGCGCGGCCGCGTCCAACTGGCGCTGAAGCCTCAAGCTAGCGCGCTCTTCGGCCAGCCACTCGCGCAAGCGCGTCCATTCGCGAATAAGCGCCTCGTGCGCGACTTCCGCCGTGCTGTTGCCAAGCGTCACGAGCCTCGCATCCGCAAGGACGCCGAGGACAGCCCGCACCTCCGAGTCTTCGTCTGGACTGCGGACGAGCTCGTCGAGCGTCGCCCGCCGTCGGGTGTCCTGCGTACCCTCGCCGAGCTCGGTCAGCGCCAGGAACACACGCCGAGCGATCGCGCGCTGGTCGACGGTCAACCGGTCGGCGAAGACGCTCTCCGCCGTCTGGGCGATCGCGCCCTGAACGCCGCCGGCGGCGGTGTATCCGGCCAGCGTCATGCGCCTCCCGCGGCGGCGGAGCCATGTCTCGTGCAACGCGTGCGAGAGCAGCGGCAGGGAGCCTGGTTCGTCACCCACGTCGCGAAGCAGCAGCTCTACAAGGCCAGACTCGATCTCCCAGTTGCCGTGCGCGGCCGGACCTTCGATCGCCTGTCGCAGCTCACTGGCGCCGAGCGCTCCAACGTATTCCTGGTGTTGGGCGACTGCCTCGCGCAGCGTTGGATACTGCGCACACTGGGCGTAGAAGTCGGCGCGCAAGGCGATGACCACACGCGTGGACAGACCTGCGTCGGTAGCAGCGATGATGTTCTCGGCGAAGGCTTCGCGCTCGAACGGGTCCTGGCACAGCGTGAACAATTCCTCGAACTGGTCGACGACCAGGACGACGGACGGCCACTGTTTCCTCTTGATAAGGCGGCGCAGGCCGTGTGGATCGCGGCTGAGCTCCTCGAGCAGGGCCTCGCGCTCGCCGTTTGAGCCAAGACTGGCGGCCAGCGAGTCGATCGGGTGGCGCGTCGGGGTCAAGATGTGGACAGCGGACTGCGTTCGCCTGAGCGCCGGCGCCAGGCCAGCGCGCACAACCGACGATTTCCCTGAACCCGAAGCTCCGAGTACCGCCAGAAACGGCTCGCCATCTAGCCGCGCCAGCAGCCGCGCAGTGAGGCGTTCGCGCCCGAAGAAGCGGTCGGCGTCGCCTTCGTCGAAAAAGCGGAGGCCCTGAAATGGAGGATCGCCAGCGGCCGGCGCATCGGTGTCCACGGCTGTCGGGAGCACGACGGTGGCCTCGCCGTCGTCCTGTCGGAGCCGCTCGTACAGCCGCCGTGTCTGGATCGACGGCTCCACTCCGAGCTCGTTGAACAACGCCTCGCGGCAGCGCTGGTAGACCGCCGCCATGCGGGCTCGATCGCCGAGCTCGGCATGGGCTCGCATCAGCGCGCGATAGCCAGGCTCGGGCGCGTGGCCGAGGGCCACCCAGCGCTCTCCCCATTCGAGCACGGCTGACCAGCGCCGCTCGTCGACCAGCCGCTCGAGTGCTCGCTGCATCTTGTGCTGGAACACTGCCTCGAGGCGTTCACGCTCGAGCGTGACCCAATCGTCGTAGAAGCCGGGTAGCAGCGGGCCGCGATAGACCGAGAGCGCCTCGAGCTGCTCCTGCAACCCGTCGGCGTCGCGCGTGAGCACGGCGGCATCGAGCCAGAAGTCCGCGCCCGCATTGAACGAGACGGCGAACTCGTCGGTGAGCAGATATGGCGCTACCGCTTCCTTCAGCTCAATCGCCTTGCGCAGGCGCCACAGCGCGTGGCGCAGGTTGCTGCGGGCGTTGTCCTCGTCCGCGTCTGGCCAGAACAAGCCGGCCAGCTTCTCACGCCGATGGGCGATTCCGGCATTCAGCGTCAGATACGCCAGAAGCGACTGGGCCGGGCGCGACGCCAGTAGCACGACTGTGTCATCCAGCCGCACCTCAAAGCTCCCCAGCAGTCGTAATTCGAGCATTGGGCCGTTCGCGCGGCCAGTATGCCATCCGATTCGCAGGAATGCGCCCGCGAACACGCTCCGTAAACGCCTCCGGACACGATCCGCAAAGCGTCCGAGCTCAGGATGGCGGGGAGATCGGGCTCATCAAGAAACCTTGCCTGATCCGAGGAGTTCTCGATGTCCATAGCGACGCCAGACGAGGAAGCAGTTGGTTCGAAGACATCCCGACTTCCGGGACGAGCGCGCATGCCGTTTGACGTATTTGGTGCGTTGGCCGTGGGTGTCGCGGCGGCGGGGCTCGTAAGCACGGTCGTGTTTCTTCGACCGGACCCGGCTGCCGTGCCCCAAACAGTTTCGGTGCCTCCGACCCGAGACCAGTGGTATCTGGATGCGCGGCCGCCGGCGGCGTGGTCAGTCGTGGGCGATCGGTGGTGGCAAGATGACGCCGCGCGCGACCGGTGGTACCTGGACAACCGATAGCGCGGCGAAGACGCCGCGCCTCATGTTGCACACGCGATGTCCAGGGCGTACGACGCCACCGTCTGCTCGAGGGTCATACTCGCCCGCCCCGGCAGCCGCGCGCGTGATGGCCAGAAAATCGCGACGCTCGACCTGTTCGACACTGCTCTGGTGTTGCTCGCCGGAGCTACGGGCTCGGGATGGTGTTCGGGCGCCTGAGCACGCGGCAACCGGTCTGGGTGTGCCGCTGCGGTCCGTACGTGATAGGTCCGGAGGGCCCCCTGGTGGACTCCTGTGGCGAGTGGCCAAACCTGTATGGCGTTCGATCGAACGGAGCGGTGCTCGTGCGACCCGATGGCCACGTCGCGTGGCGCACCTCGACCTGGGTCGAGTGTGTGCCACAACCAGATGAATGGCATCCTCTGCCAGCTATTGTCACGCCGATAGCTCCGGGTCGGCGAGCACGCCTCTGACGTGCCGCAGCTGTTCGATGTGGGCCTGCACGGACATGAGCGGCCAAGTGGCGATCTTCACGTATTCCTCCAGAGGGCGATGGATTCGCAATCGAGCGATAGATAGAAGACGATCCAGTATCCCTTGGCCATGCTCCTGAGCCTACCCGACGACCTCGGCGGCTCATCCATGAGAGGCATGGCTCCCGAAGAGCGCCGATCAGTGCTTGAGCAAGTACCCAGCGACCCCACCGACCACCATAAGCCCGGCGGTGATAAGTCCCCAGCGCCATGCTTCGGGCGTGCCCAGCAAGCCCACGGGCGTCTCATCTCCGGCCGCCCGCGGGCGGAACAGATCGTAGGCGATGGCGAAAACGCACGCGAGCAGCATGCCGACGCCGACACCGGCCCAGAGACCGGTGCCGCCCATGATGCCTCTCCACGTCGGACCCTCAAGGTCGCCGAGCCCCGGTGTGCGCCGCCGGAGCCGGGTGGCCGGCCCCCGCGCCGCCTGTCGGTGCGGTGCTCTTAGCCTGACATGCCGGCGGCGCGTGCACCACGCACGCTACCCGAACATTGCAGAGACAGTCCCTCATCTTGGCGCGGTGCCACCGCTCCCGGTCGAGACGACGCCTGAACTCACGAGTCGCGCGCGTGGGAACCGATCAACCCAAACGCGCTCATGGCCGCGTTCAGTTAAGTGAAAGAAGGCGCATTCGACATGACGCTCTTGCTGCTCTCCGGCGCAGTTGGCGGCTCGGTCCCAGTCGAGTTTTCAAATCCGATTGCCATGGCAGTCGGACTGGTCATCCTGCTGGGCGTATTCGTCTGGCTAAAGTCCTGACTGACCGCCGCCAGCAGGTGCCCGTCCAGGACCAACATCGAGCGCATCGGTCCTCAGGCGTCATTTGCTTCAGCTGGTGATCGCTGAGGGGGCGCGGGGGCTTACCGCTGGGCGCGCCCGGTTGTGCTGACCACGTTTGGGCCGTTCGCAGGTAGCCGCGACGACGCGGCGCGTCGGGCGAGGCCAACCCCGAAGACCAGCGCGCCGGCGCCGAAGGCGAATCCAGCACCCCACGCGACACCACGCGCCAGCGCCCCGCCAACGCCAAATGGGCTACCGAGCGCGCTACCAAGCGCCTCCTCGCCGAGCATTTCCGTGAAGACTTCGAGCATGCCGTCCATGGTCTCAATTATCCATCCCCCGCGTCCGTTCGGCGCGGCCCGGCATTGCAAGCGCCTGCTCGGCACGACGCGGCAAGAAGCCTCCGACTACAGGACCGCGAGCCCCTACCTGTCGGAAGCGCTCTCGTTATTCCGCGATCTCCGTGATCGCCGTGGCGCGGCCGACGCACTGGCATGCCCGGCTCGCGTGCATGTTCGCCAGAAACGGCGCAACATAGTGGAAAAGCTGTCGTTGACGCCAGACGTGATTTCCACCATCCGCCGCTCTTTGCCCTCAGTTGGCTGCCGCCATGCCATCTAGCAGCTCTTTACGGATCTGATTGCCGCCGTTGGTCTGCCAGTCCTGGACCAGCTGGTCGTAGTCGGTCAGCGGACGCCTGCCCAGCACGACGTCGGTAATACCATCCAGAAACGCCTGGTTGAGCGTGACGTTCCTGGTGTTGAGCGTGGGCGAGAAGAAGCCCAGGCTCGGGTCCGAAATGCCGGACGGAATCGCCATGTGTTCGGCGTCATACTCGGCCTTGGCATAGCCCGGGATCGTGGCGAGATACATCACTTGCGGGTGCTGCACGATGTACTTCCAGTTCACGTAGTTGGCGTCGAGGTTCAGGTTGTCGCCGATCGGCTGCGGGTTGCCGTTGGCGTCGAGGGAATAGTCCACGCCCGGAATGCCCGCAATCAGCAGCAGGTCTTCGGCGCTGCCGAACGGCGCGGCCAGGTAGTCGACGATGCGCAGCAGCTCCTGGACACGATCGGCGCTCGCCTTCTTGAAGGCCGTCGCCGATTGGAAGCCAAGGCTCAGGTAATGCACCGGCTTGCCGCCGTCCTGGGCTGGAAATGGCGGCAGTGGGTGGAAGTTGACCGGGGGGTTCTGCTGCAGCCCCCGGCCCCAGAAGTCGTTCCAGGGATTGCCAAAGCCCTCGGGCAAAATAGCCATGCGCCCGGCCACGAAATCCGCCCGGCGGGAGTTGAGGTTGTAGTTCAAGCTATTAGGGTGAAATAAGCCCGCCGCCACCAGGTCGTGCAGGTAGCTGGCTGTGGCTTTCATTTCCGCCGTTTCGAAATTCTTGATCAAGTTGCCGTTCGGGTCGAGACGCCAGTTGTTGGGGCCGCCGAAGATCTGCGACCAGGCGACGATGTCGTAGCCCATGCCGGCGTAGGTGGCCGTCGCCCAGCGGTTCTGGTCCGGCCTGTTCAAGTCGGTCAGGATCTTCTTGAAGTCGTCGGCGCTTTTGGGCACCACGGTGGCGCCAATTTCCGCGTCGTAGATGTTGTCGTTCTTGAAGAAGAACGTGCCCGGCGCGTAGCGCTCGATGGGAATCATGTACAGCTTGCCCTGGTAGGCACAGCCGGCGTTCTTCCAGGCGAACGTGGGAATCGCGGCCAGGTTGGGATAGTCCTTCACGGCGTCGCCCCCGAGATACGGCGTGAGGTCGGCTGCCTGCGCCTGCAGGAACTGCGCGGCGCCGGCCGCGCCGTTGATGCCCGCGGTCATGTTGAGCATGTCGGGGAGATCGCCGCCAGCCATGATGGTCGCCAGCCGCTGGACGTAGTCTTGCTGGGGCACGATGTTGAACGTGACGGTAGCGTTGAGCGCCTTGTTGACCGCTTGCCAGGCCGGGTTCTGGTCCAGCGGACGCGAGGGCGGGTACAGCCCGGGCGAGACGGCGGTGACCGTGCCGCCGGCGCCCGGCGGATCCTTCAGCCACGACTTTTGCGGGTTCCTGGGATAGTTGTCGTAGCCGTCCTCGTACAGCGGGCCGTCGCTCGCGTAGTCCGGCCTGGGGCCGTTCTGAGCCGCCATGTACGTGGGATAGACACTGGCCGCACCGCTGGTGCTGGTCGCCGGCGCAGGACCCACGGCCGTTCCGCCGACGCCAGCACGCGGAAGGGAAAGCCCGCAAGCGCCGGCAAGCACTGGCGCCGCCCCGACCACCCCGACCGCCAACCGAACGAACGTACGCCTGTTCAACACAGTCGACTCAGCTTTGATGGTCATGGACCCACGTTACTCCGAGCCCCGCATGCGGGTGGTAACCCGTCGCTAGCCGTAGAGCGGACTGGGCAGGCCCACCGCGAGCGAGTCCACGTGCCACTGGACGTCTGAGGGCGCCCGCGCCTCGACGTGCCAACGGCTCACGTCGACGCGATGCGGACCGTTGTCCCGCGTTGCGATCGAGTAGGAGCAGAAGTCCAGCTCGAGTCCGTCATCAGCCAGGCGCCTGCTCTTGAAGCGGACGGCCTCTGACATCATCTCGAGGTGTTCGGGGTGGATCAGCGTCCGCAAGTCGTCCGAGCTGAGCACCAGGGCCTGCGCGCCGCCCAGATCGGTCGCCGCGTAGCGCGTCAGCAGACCGGCCAGCTCGACTCCGGATAGCAGCTCCGGGAGCGCGGCAAAGAACCTGCGCAACTGGTCCGCATCGTTGAGATGAAAAACCTCGCCTGGGCACGGGATGCCGAACCCGTGTGGAGTTGGTGGCGGATCGGCGAAGAGGTACAGGCGCGCCTCGAACAGGTCATACAAGTCGCTCTTCCGAAAATTGCGCCAGCGATCGACCCGTTCTACCTGCCACCATTCGTCCGCCTCGACGATGAATGCATCGCCAACCCGACGCGTCTGGCTCACGCTCTGTCCAGGCGCCAGCAAGAAGCGTTCGACAAGACCGCGGGCGCGGGCGCCGGTGTCGTCGGGGGTCGGCACGTTCATCGAAGGTCCCAACGCTAGAACCGCTGCATCCGACGGATGACGTTCAACACCGCTTCGGAGCTATCGATATCACCAGGAATCGTGTAGTTGTACGGTGGCCCAGAGATGTGAATTGAGATCGCGTTGTCGTCAGCATTCAGCAGCCACTTCAACTGATCCGGGATTTTGGCGTTTGGATCGCGCGCCAGACGCTGCAAGAACAGACGCTCCGCGGTATAGGCTTCGAATTCGGCCATGAACCCCGTGACGGACTGCCCGAAGCTGGCCTGCACGTAGTGGATTGATTCGTGAATGACAGTCGACGAAACGAACTCCAGTGAACCTGGCTTGACAAACATATGACCCGTGCGGGGATCGTAGAAGCCGTTCCACGTCAGTGCTTTCTGATTGACGATGAATTCGCTGGCGCGCTTGTTGCCCAGAACTGACTCCAGTGCTTCCTCGGTGAGTGGGTGCACGCTGCCGTCAGCGCTGAGCCGGTCGAAGACCTTGCGGAAGCCCTTGCCGGCGACCTTTTCGATCTGGTCGGCCACCTTGGTCATGTCCGCCTTGAGGAACGCCGCGTGGACCGCGTCGGCCTGAATGGCGACGTCGCCCGTCGCGCCGGCGCCAGTCACCGAGGCGCTCAGCCGGGCTTGCGCGTCCGCGCTGAGACCGAACTTACGCCCGGCCTCCATCAACTCGGCCGTCGATTCGGCTGTCTTCGCGGCGCGCGCCGCCTCGATCAGTTCGGCCAGGCTCTTGAACGCCGTGGCAGCCGCCTTGATATCGGCGATCGCGGCGACCACGTCCATGGCCAGCCAGATCAATTCGGGCGGCTCTCCCTGTGAAATGGCCTTGGCCTTGTCGAAGTCGGTTGCTTCGGCAGCGCTCTCCAGCGTGTACTCCTGCAGTTTTTCGTAGGCGCCGTACAGCGTGATAGCTGCCCCCGACACGGCCGCGGCAACCGCGATTCCGGCGATGACGCTGCTGCCACCGGTGGGGATCGCGGCCAGTAATCCCAGGCCGATGGCCAGGGCGGCCAACAGCTTCTTATCGGACCCCTCGTCCGCCTGAACCTGCGACGCGTGATCGTCCACGACGCGTGTCTGCCAGGGCGTCGCGTTCTCTTTCTGCTTGGAAATCTTGAGGATGTTCGCCTGTTTCCAGATCACAAACCTGCCGCCCAGCTGGTCGCGAACCTCCTTGATATTGTCGAGGCGTTCCTGGGCGACCTGGGTAACTTCCTCCGCAAGATCGTCTGTCGATTTGCTGGCAAGCTCGTTCAGCCGGTCGTACGCGTCCGATCCCGTGGTGTACGCGGCAAGGATCGGGTTGTCCTGCTCTCTGGCCTTGCACAGGTTGAAGTACTCGTCCTCCGCCTTCAGCGCGGCGTTCCGCAATTGCTCGACGCGGTCCAGCTTGTCCTGTGGCGCAACCAGTGCGGGAATGACGGCCGTGAGGCCAGGCGCGCTCGATTTGTTGACGAGGTCGTTGATCTCGTCGCGGGCCTTGAAGAATTCGATGTCGACTTTGTTGGCGTCGAGCCGCTTGGCCGCCAGCTCCTTCGCCGTGGCCTGCAACTGCTTGCCTTTGCCGCCATCCATGGAGTGCGTACCGAGTCCGATCCCGAGCAACGTGTCTTCATGGACGCCAAGCTTCTTCAGCTGGTCCTTGATCTGGTCTTCACTGTTCTGCAGGATCTCGCGGGCGACGCCCTCTGCCTTGGGCGCGAAGTCTTTGACGTAGTTTTGAACGTCGGTCTGGAAGCGGTCGATTTCCGCGTTGAGCTTCTTCTGGATGTCGGCGAAGACCTGCGGGTCGACCCGCGCGGACACCTGCGCCCCGACGACTTGCTCGGGAGACATGTTGATAAAGCGCGTTGCCCAGCCGTACGTGTCATCCCAGCCTTTGGTCGCGACGCGCTGTTCCAGGACCGTGCGGAGCGCGGCGTTGTCGGCCGTCAGGCTCACGCCCTCGTGCGTCACCGCGGCGCCCGCGGGCCCGGCAGGCGCAGGCGGAGCCGCGGGAGGCTGGCGCTGAACGAGAAGTCGCTGGACCGCGGCGTTGCCCGCACGCCGTTGAAGCTGGCTCAGCATCTGGCGACGCGTTGCGATCGGAGCCGCCGCCAGCACCGGACCGTCGACGCCGACCGACGGCAGAACGTCGGACTGATCCGAGAGTGAAGGAGCTTCGGCGGGCTTCGGGGTGTGCCGAGGCTCGGCGTGCGTCGGACCTTCCGCGGGCGAAGCGCTCATGTGCGTTTCGCGAGTCTCCCTCCAGATTGGCTTGACGTCAATGGGCAACCTGTTCGGATTGCCTGTGAAGGGTTTCACTCTGGCAGGAGATGACGCTGTCGGGTATTTACGCCTTTGCTGCCGCGAAGACCTGCTCGAACTCGGAGCGGACCTGGTCGCCGCCCTGGCTGCGCCAGTCAGACACCATCTGATCGAAATCGCTCAATGGAGCGCGACCAAAGAACATCGCTTCGAGACGATCAGCCAGCATCTGCTGGAGCGCCGCGTTCTTCGACGAGAACGTCGGCGAAAACAGACCCACTGTCGGATCCGCAACGCCGACCGGCACGACCGCCGCCGCCGATTCGTACATGACTCGGCCGTATTCCTCGGAGTGCGTGTCGCTGTAGAAGAAGGCCGGCGAACCGGTAATATTCCACGGCCCGCCGCCCGGTAATTCGGCTTTGCCCTGGTCCGTGAGCACTGGGTTGCCGTCCGGGCCGAGCGCGTAATCCACGTTCGGAGTGCCATAGTGCAGCGACAGATACTCCTGGCTGCCGAACGGCGCCGCAAGATAGTCGAGAACCCGCAGCAGTTCCTGGATGCGATCTGAGCTCGCTTTCTTGAGCAGGTTGATGCCCAGGTTGCCAGGGCCGAAATAATACTGGGCCTTGCCACCATCGTGGGCGAACGGGAGCAAATACGTCAGCTTCGAACTACCACCAAGCTGACCCGCGAAGTACGGGTACAGCGGCCAGATGGCGACGTGCACGGCGGCGCCGCCTTTGAGAAAATCCTGGTCGGCCGAAGCCTGGTTGAAGGGCGAATTCGGACTGAACGTGCCGGCCGCAATCAGGTCCCGTTCGTAGGCGACTGATTGCTTGAATGCGTCGGTCTCGATGTCCTTGGTGAACTTGCCACTGCCGTCGACCGCCCACCCGTTCGGCGCACCGAAAATCTGGGGAAACCAGCCGTAAGCGTTGCTGCCAAACGTATTGCCGCTCGGCCCACTCACAACCCCCAGCCCCCAGTGGTTCGCCTGCGGATCCGTCAACGCCTTCATGAAATTCGTCAGGTCGTCGCTGTTCTTCGGTTGCGACACACCTGCTGCTTGCATCATGTCCAGACGCGCAAATTCACATCCGAAGAAGCGACTTTGAATCAGCGGAACACCGTAGATCTTGTTCTTGAACAGGGTCCCTTGCCAGGCATAGGTGGGAATATTGGCGAGATTGGGATAGTCTTTGACCGCGTCACCGCCGAGAAACGGAGTCAGATCCGCCATTTGCGACTCCAGAAACGTCGCAAAGTCCGGAATCAAGCTCGAGGGCGGATAGAACAGGATGTCGGGGAGACTGCCGCTGGAAACAACCGTCGCCACTTTGGCGCCGTAGTCAGGGGCACCGACGATGTTCAAGTTGAGGGTCGCGTTCAGGGCCGCGTTCACCGCTTGCCAGGCCGCGCTCTGGGCCATCGGCGTGGCTGGTGGAAAAAAGGTCCAGACCAGGACATCCACGTTCGAGCCATTGCCGGGCGTCTTGCGCACTGACTGCACGAGGTTCTTGGGCATGCTGAAGTAGGCGGGTGGTAAGCCCTGGTCGTTGCCCGGCAGGTCCGGGGCTGGCACCTGTGCGGCAACAAACGTCGGCAGCGGCGCGCCGCCACTGGCTGTGGCGGTGGTCGGTTTGGCGGCCACCGTGGCGGTCGTGGGCGCGGGTGCGCCTGTCGCGGCCGCGGCCGACGCCGTGGTCGGCTTGGCCGCTGGAGGCGAAGTGGGCGCGCTGGCGGGAGCGGACGTCGGAGAAGCTGGAGGAGCGCTACATGCCGCGAACAAGGGCAGCGCCAGTGTCGTGCCGAGCGACAACCTCAACAGTTCGCGGCGATTCATTCGACACCTCCTGATACCTGCCAGCGTAACGCTTCTCAGGAGGTGCACGGCGATCGAGCGTTGCTCACCGGCCGCGCTTCAGAAGCAACGTGGCAAGGGACGCCGTCAGCCACGCCTCCGTCTCGTCGAAGGTCCAGCCGGCCTCCTGCGTGAGCTGGCGCCACGTCGCGGGCGCCGTCATCACCGCCATCACGGCCGCCGCACGCTCCGGTGTCGACTGTGGTTGCAATGCGCGGAGTGAGCTCAGCCGAACGGCGGCGGTGGCCGCACCCTGGGCATGTCGGCGCATGCCATCGGCGACCGCGGCGGCGGCCTCCGGTTCGGCGAGTTCGGCCGACATCAGCACGCGGATCACATCGCCGCAGCGTTCGTTGACCTGACGAGTAAGCTGCACGACGCGCGCGATCAACTGCCTCGGGTCGGTTTCTCCGACCAACTTGGCCTGGAGCTCGTCGACGCCGGCTTCGGCATCGATCAGGTCGTTGAGGGCCAGGACGAGCGCGGCCTTGGTGCCAACGCTGGCATAGATCGTCTGGACGGCAACGCCGGCTTGCTCGGCGACCTGGGGCACCGAGGTGTTGGCGTAGCCGTGTTCGGCAAACAGCTGGCGAGCGGCACGCAGGATCTCGCGTCGGGTGTCCGCCGCGGCCACTTCGCGCCGATTGGGGCGTCGAGCCACCGCGTCGCTTGACATCCGGCGATTAGCGTAGCACACTTACTGTCACTGGAATACAAATCTAGTGAATTTATGATTCATCCAGTAAGCGGAGGATTTTTCCCGTGGACACACCCCCCACGTTGCGCAACGTCGAACGCCTTGCCGGTGCCGGCGGCCTGATCTTCGTCGCGACCCTCGTGGTGCAGAACGCCCTGCGCGCCAACGCGCCTGGCCTCGACGCCTCGCCCACCGCGGTCATGCCGTACTTCGCGCACCCCAGCGCGGCCGCGCTCGTGCCTCTCGGGCTTTTTCCCATCGGCATGCTCGGCCTCTTTGCGTTTGTCGCCGCAATCTGGGCCCTCGCCGACACCGACGAGTGCAGGTGGTGGGCGAGCCTGGGTGTGCTGGGCACCGCGTCGATCGCCGCGCTCTTTGCCGTTGTCAACATCACCGAGATCGTCCTCGTCTCGAAGGCGGAGCAGCTGGCCGATGCGCCCGCGGTGGTGGCCGCATTGTGGACGCTGCACGCGGCGGCGTTCGGCCTGGATCTGGCTGCGATTGCGATTGCGCTCATCGGTCTCAGCAGAACCTCCGCGGCGATGCGTCTGGTCCCGCACTGGATCGCAACCGTTGCCCTGCTCGGCGCGGTCTGCTTGCTCACGCCGGCCGTCTTCAGCCTCGCGCTCACAAGCAACGCCGCCTGGATGGCGCCCGCGCTGGTTGGCTTCGCGGTGTGGATCGTGTTCGTCGCGATGGCCAGCATCTCGCTCGTGCGCCGACGGCCAATCCAGCGCGGGTCGGTCCATGGGGCCGAGCGCGACGGGGGATATGCTAGCGCTAGGCCTGCACGCAAGCTCCAGCAGTCCGCGTGAAGGAGAGGAACAATCAGCATGGACGTACTGCGTGATCGAGTGGCCGTCGTCACCGGTGGCGCGAGCGGGATCGGCTTCGCGCTGGCAAAAGCGTTTGCAGGCGAAGGCATGAAGGTGGTGTTGGCTGACGTCGAACAGCCGCGCCTTGAAGAAGCTCGCCAGACGCTTGCGGCGGATGGCCTGGAGGTCCTGGCGGTCCGCACCGATGTTTCTCAGCAAGGCGACGTGGAGCGTTTGCTCTCGGCGACGCTGCAAGCCTTTGGAGCCGTCCACGTCGTGTGTAACAACGCTGGCGTCAGCCTCGGAGGCCGGCGGCCGGTGTGGCAGGCGAGCGTCGCCGACTGGGAGTGGATGCTCGGAGTGAACCTGTGGGGCGTTATCCACGGGGTGCGAACGTTCATGCCGGTCCTTCTGGAGCAGCCGGAGGCACATGTGGTGAACACTGCCTCCATCGCCGGCCTGATCCCGGCGGTGCTCGGCATATATAGCGTCACCAAGCACGCGGTCGTGGCCCTCTCGGAAGCGCTCCAGGTGGAGCTCGCTTCCAGGACCCAACGCGCGCCGAGGCGGACCCGGCGGTGGCCGCGGCACGGCGCGCGCTCGTTCAGAGCGGGACGTCGCCGGAGATGGTCGCGGCCTGCGTTGTAGACGCGGTGCGCAGCGGACGGTTCTATGTGCTCCCCCATCCGGAGTGGATGGAAATGGTCACCCGGCGGACGGAGGCGATCGAGCGGGGCGACCCGCCAGCGGCCCAAAACCTGGCCAACGTCCAGCGCAGCCGCGCCCCAGCCTAGCTCCAGGGCCCTCGCAGTTTACGCGCCACGTGGGGCAGCGGTAAGAAACTCGCGGACCGCGGCGTCAAAGGCGGCCGGATTATCGAGCCCAATGGAGTGCCCCGCCCCGGGAATCTCCACGAAGGTACAGTTGGGAATTGTCGCGACCATTTCTCGCGCGACATCGGATCGCAGGACCGGGCTTTCGGCGCCGCGCACCAGCAGCGTGGGACACGTGATCCGCCGGAGGTAGGGCCAGAGGTCGAGCGCCTGCCAGCACTTTGGCGCCAGCAGGTCGTACATCGGCGTCAGCCGGCCGTTGGGCAGCCGTCGCACCGTATGCTCCGCGCGCTGGCGCTCCAGCACCGCATCGGGCCGTGGATTGCGGGCGTGCGCGTCGGCGATGACCTCTTCGATACTGGCGTATTCCGGGAGACTGTCCGCATCCCGCATGTACGCGATCAAATCGAGCCGCATGGTCGGCTCCATATCCGAGATCACCAGCCGTTCAACGCGCTCAGGATGTATCGCGGCAGCATACATCGAGTTGTGGCCGCCCATGGATTGGCCGACCAGGGAACAGCGACTCCAGCCCAGCGCGTCACACACGCCGACGATATCGGCAGCGTACGTCTCGGTTCGGTAGTCTTCGCAGGGCCCGCGATCACTTGCGCCATGGCCGCGCTGGTCGAGCGCCACGATGTCGAGCGCGTCGCTGAGCGCCGCCGCGTTGTGATCCCAGGCATGTGCAAACACGGCCAGCCCATGCAGCATGAGCACCGGCGGCTTGTCGCCCGTGCGCCAGTCGAGACAACGCAACCGTAGCCCGTTGACTTCAAGGAATGTGTCTTTCGGTTTTTGCACGGAAACAGGTGTGCCCATCAGCGTCGATTTTGCCAGGCATCGCCCAGCAGGTTGATCGCGAACACCGTCCAGACGATTGCCAGCCCAGGAAAGACAGCGGTCCACCAGGCCTGGTGGAAGACATCGCGGGACTCGCTGAGCATCGAGCCCCAGGCGGGAGTCGGCGGCCTCACGCCAACTCCGAGAAAGCTCAGCGATGCCTCCGCCAGGATCATCGCCGAGACGTTGACCGTCGCAATCACCAGAATTGGTCCCAGGGCGTTCGGCAGCACATGCCTTCGCAAGATGCGCGGACTGTCAGCGCCCAATACGCGGGCGGCGAGGACGAATTCCCGCTCGCGCAATGACAGCGTTTGAGCCCGCATGACTCTCGCATACTGGACCCATCCGAGCAGCCCCAGGACGAGAGCGACCGTGAGGAGGTCCGGCTGAACCACCGTGAGAATGGCGATGGCCAGCACGATCGGCGGCAGCGCCAGTTGCAGATCCACCAGACGCATCGTGACGCTGTCGACGAAGCGGCCAAAGTAACCGGCTACCAGGCCCAGCGTGACGCCGAGGGCGCCTGCCAGCAGGACGGCCAGGGCGCCGACCGCAAGTGACGTCCGCGCCCCGTAAACCAGGCGACTCAACAGATCGCGTCCCAGAAGGTCTGTGCCGAGCGGAAACGCCGGGTTAGCGCCGGGCAACCAGAACGGCGGCAGCAGCGAGCGGCTCAGGTCCTGATCGTCGTAGCCGTGGCGCGCGAGGACCGGCGCAAAGATCGCGGTACCAACGACGACAGCGGTCATTGCTGCGCCAACCAGCACCGCAGGTGGCAGGCGGCGCCCGCGTCCGAGCCGGAGCGCGCTCCAGACACCCGTCAGCGCAAGGCGCGCTGGCACACGTTCTCCAGCTCGAGGCAGTGTGACAGCTGTGATCGGCACGCGGCCGGTGGCGTTCACGCGTTGGCTCCGGATGTGCGTACGTGCGTGCCTGACTTCATGACCAGGCGAACGTCGGCAAGCACAGACAGGTCCTGCAATGGGTCGCCACCAACCGCGATAATGTCGGCGAGCTTGCCGGCTTCGAGGGTGCCGAGCCGGGTTCCCACACGGTTGAGCTGCGCGGCATTGCGCGTCGCGGCTTGCAACGCCTGCATCGGACTCAGCCCATTTGCCGCCATAAAGCCAATCTCGGCCAGCAGGGCGGGCTTGCCCGCAAACGTCTCGATGCCGGCGGTGAATTCGGGACGCGGAAGATTGTCGACGCCGGTGACAAACGTCAGTCCCGCGGCAGTCGCCTGCTTGAATGCCGCGTGGTGGACGCGGCCCGCCTCGACGGCATTGTCGATCAGCCAGTCGGGAAACACCCCCGCCGTGCGCATGAACTTCTCGTTCCAGGCGGCGGTGACGGTGAGCTGCGGCGAGTACACGACCTGGTGGCGCACCATCGCGTCTATGCCCGCCTGCCCAAGCACGAAGCCGTGTTCGACCGAATCAGCTCCAGCCTCCGCGGCCATACACACCGCTTCGTCGCCGATCGCATGCACGCACGCGTGCCGACCCCATCGATGGGCTTCCTGGATCGCTGCGCGCAGCTCGGCCGACGTACAGATCGTGTGCGTGATGCTCTCGGCCACCGGAGCGGCAATGGCGCCCGACGCGAACAGTTTGATGTGGTCGGCTCCCTTCCACAACAGCGCCCGCGCCCGGCGACGATATTCGTCTTCACCCGCCGCGCCGCGGCTCCATGAGCTATCGCCGCTGACCAACAGGCGGGGGCCCATTAGTGTCCCGTTGTCGATTGCCTTCTTCAGGCGCAGGTCGGCGTCGAAGCGGTCACCCGCGGTTCGCAGCGAGGTGATGCCCGCGAACAGGTTGTCCTGGGCCTTCCGGACACAGCGATAGGCGTAATCCGCCTCTGTCTCGCTTGCCGCGCGCGAGTCCCACGGGGGCACCAGACTGCCGAGGTGGACATGGCAGTCCCAAAGTCCCGGCAACAGCGTCGCACCCTCGAGATTGATGGTTGTGCAGGCGCCCCGCGGACGCGAGCGCACCTCGTCGGCCGGTCCAACATCGGTGATGTACTCTCCGTCGACCGCGATGCCGGCGCCGGCTAGCCGCGGGTTACCCGTGCAGTCGATCAGTCCGCCTGCAAGCAGCAGCGTCGTCACAGGCGTATCCGCGGATCGAGGTAGCGATACGACAGATCCACCCCGAGGTTGATGAGCAAGAACGCCGCACCGGTGATCAGCACCATGGCTCGGACGAGGGGCACGTCGCGCGCGAACACGCCTTGCATCAGCAGCCAGCCAGCCCCCGGCCAGGCGAAGACAGTTTCGACGATGACCGAGCCGGCCAGCAGCGCGCCGAACTGCAGCGCGACCACGGTAATCGTCGGGATCATGGCATTGCGCAGGACATGTCCGTATTCGATGTGGACCGCGGCCAGGCCCTTGGCGCGCGCCGTCGTGACGTAGGGCTGGCGGATCTCGCCAAGCACGCTGCTGCGCGTGAGCCGTGTGATCAGCCCGATGCTCGGCAGGGCGAGCGTGAGTGCCGGCAGAATCAGATGCTGGACGTCGCCCGAGCCGCCAACCGGCAGGAGGCGCAGGTAATCCCCGACAAACAGGATGAGGATCAAGCCGAGCCAGAAGCTGGGCACGGAGATAAACGCCAGCGCGAATACCGACCCGAGCACGTCACCCACGCCATTTGGCCGCACGCCCGTGAGAATTCCGAGCGGAATCCCGATCAGGACGGCAATCGCGCACGCGGTGATTGCCAGGACGAGCGTGAGCGGTAGCTTCGAGATGACGAGCGGCAGGACAGGCTGGTCGAATTTGATCGAGCGTCCCAGGTCACCGTGTCCGACGTTGCCAAGAAACGTGAAGTACTGCACGCCGAGTGGCTGATCGAGTCCAAATTCATGTTCGAGCGCGAGGCGGTCCTGTTCGGTGGCGTGGACCGGGAGCATCACGCTGACGGGGTCCCCGGACAACAACACCAGGGCGAAGGCGACCACGCTGAGCAGCACGAGCACGATCGCTGACTGGGCGAGACGATTCAAAATGTAGACGAGCACCCGGCCTGGTCCAAAGCGATTCTAAGAGTGCCCAGCGGCGATACCACGCCGCGAGGTTGTGCGCGTCACAGGTGTCGATCGAGCCAGTCGAGGATCAACGCGGCGATCTCCAGATTGCCGCGCTCCAGCATCATCAGGTGACCATGGCCGGCGAGGCCGCGCTCGGTCAGGACCAGGTGCTCGCCGCCCACGAACTCCGCCGTTCTGGAATCAACGCCGTCCGGGTGGTTCGGATCGAGGTCGGCGGAGACAATCAATTTGGGCACTGAGCGCACAACATCGGCGCGCTCAATGACCAGCTGCAGGCCTCGCACGTTGAGTCGCTCGTTGTACACACGTGCGCTTTCGGGAACCAGCGACTGGTAGTAGACCTCGAAGGCGTCAGTCGGAAAGCACGGCGAGGCGGTGAAGTGGCGGACCTCGTCGCGTCTGAAGCGAATGGGCTCGTTCTCCGGATAGGCCGGCCACGACCACCACGGCTGAATGTTGCCAGGTGGGCTCGGCGCAAGAGCAACCAGCGCAACGATCAGACTCGGGACCTGCTCGGCGAGTTTCCAACCCATCGCCCCCGACATGCTGTGCGTCACCAGCACTGCCGGTCCGATGTTCTTCAGTAGTGCGCGAGCGGCGTCTACCACGCGCGAGCCGGACATGCTCGCGAGGTCCGGCACCGTCCCGGAGCGGCCGTGCCCGGGCCAGTCGGCTACGATCGCCGTCCAACCGCGTTGCGCCACGTAGTCCGCCCAACCCTGGCGCCCATCCGGCGTCGTCCCGTAGCACGCGCCGGTGTGCCCGCCACCATGCAAAAACACGATTGGTGGCCGAGCTGGAGCGGTGGTCGTGGCGGCAACCACCTCCGCGCACATGACGTATGGCTCGGCGCCCGCGCGCAGGTCCGCTGGCGTCCGGTCTGACCCTCCGCCGAACACCGACTCGATCGGCGCTCAGCCCGTCACGGACATCGGCTGGACCGCGACTTCGTTGTCGGGGCGCGGCACGAAACCCTGTACCCGATCGCGCACCCCGGTGATGTTGGTCTGGTAGTACAGGTAAACCCACGGCGCGTCCTGCTGGATGAGGCGAATGAAATCCCCGTAGATCTTGTTGCGAGCCGTGGAATCCACCGTGGTGCGGGCCTGGTCGAGCAGTGCGTCTGCCTGCTCGTTCGTGTAGCCCTGCCAGGTCAATCCCTTGATCTTCGAGCTGAAGCTCGCGGGAAACAGATTGTCGGTAGTCGAGCCGCCTTGCTGGATGAGGAGCATATCGCTGGTTTTGTCCTGCAAGAGCTTCACGAACGCGCCCCACTCCCACGGATTGACCTTGACCTGGACCCCGACCTTGCCGAGCATGCCGCCCACTGCCTGGGCGACGGCTTTGTCCTGGAGGTAACGTCCGTCCGGCGTATCGAGCGTGATGCTGAAGCCGTTGGCGTACCCCGCATCCGACAGGAGCTGCTTGGCCTTGTCCGGATCGTAGTTGTACATGACGCCCAGATTGGGGTCGTAGCCCTCGTGCGCCGGGCCCGCGGGGGCGGGCAGGACCGTTCCATTGCCGCCGAGCAAGCTCGTGATGATGGCCTGCTTGTCGACGGCGTAGTTCATGGCCTGACGTACGCGCTGGTCATCAAAGGGAGGCTTCGAGGCGTTCATGATGAGCACCATGAAGCTCTGGCTCGGAAACTTGACCACGGAGATGCCCGGCTGTCCGTCCAGTTGCGAGATCTGGCCGGGCGACACGCTGGTAATCAGGTCCGCCTGCCCCGTGCGCAGCTCGACGACCCGCGTCGCGTCTTCCGTGACTGGCTGCCACACGATGGTCTTGATCCTGGGGTCTCCGCCGAAATGGCTACCGGCCGCTTCGACGACCATCTTCTCGCCCGGCGACCAGGACACGAATTTGAAGGGACCGGTACCGATCGGGTTCTTGAAGAAATCGTCGCCCTGCGCCTGCATCGCCTGAGCCGGCCCCATGAAAACGCCATACGCGAGGTTCTCGAGCAGTGCCGGAAACGGGTCTTTGGTCATCACCCGGACCGTATAATCGTCGAGAGCGTCGACCTTGGCGACGGGGCTGAGCATGCTCGCGTAGATGTTTTTCTCGTCGGGTGCGACGAACCGCTGAAACGACCACAGCACGCTCGCGGCGTTGAATGGCTCGCCGTTGTGGAAGTTGACACCCTGGCGAAGATGAAACACCCAGGTGTTGTCGTCTGGATTGTCCCAGGATGTCGCCAGCCAGGGCGCGATCTTGAAACTGGCGTCGCGTACCAGCAGCTGGTCGTAGATCGAGGTGTGCATCCCGCGGATGGCCTGGATCTGGAACGGATCCGTCGTCGTGATGTCCGCGCCCTGCACGACCGTGAGGGTGCCCGTTGGCCCGCTGACAACCGCCGGAGCGCTGGTCGGGGCAGCGGCAGGCGCCGAGGTCGCGGGCGCGGTCGCGTTGGCCGGTGTCGGCGCGGCGGCAGCCGGCGCAGACGTGGCGGGCGCTGGCGACGGTGCGGCGCAGGCCGCGGACAGAGTCACGGCCGCGCCGGCGGCCAACCACGCCGTGCGCGTGATGAATGCGCGGCGATTCACTGTAGCTCCCTCTTCGCGGTCCAGTCTTGCTCGAGCATGTCGTCTCCTGCAGTCGTCCAGGCGCGGTCGCCACGAGGCCGCGGCGTATGGTAGGCACGCAACAGGACGCCTGGCTAGTCCGAGAGGGGAGCGAAGCGGGGTAGAACGTGGCGACCGAGCACGTCGAGGGCTTGCAGCGGATCCGGCCCGAGAGGCGGACCAAAGCTGAGATGTCGGGCGCCTGAGGCGACCAGTCCTTCGAGCCTCGGGATGAGATCGTCGGCCGAGCCCACAACCCCGATGCGCAACATCTTCGGTGTGACCATCGCCATCGCGCGTTCCGGATCGCGATCCACCATCATTGCGCGCTGGATGGGATCGAACTCGGCACGCGCCACCCCCAGACGATCGAGGATGCGCGCGCTGAGGGCGTGGCCGTAATAGGCGATCTTCTCGCGCAAGGCGCGCTCCGCGGAACGCCGATCGGAAGCCACCGAGCACCAGATACACGCTGCCACGTCGACTTCGGAGAGGTCACGTGCGGCGGCCACCGCCCCCTGGCGAATGTGCCCGAGCGCCTCGGCGAAATCTTCCGGCGGGAACAGGAGTGGCAATCCACCATCCGCGTGGGAGCCGATGAGGCCAAGCATCCGCGGGCTCATCGCGCCAACGTAAATGGGTATGCGTCGAGCGGCAAAACGAAGATAGGCCTCGTTGCTCCATTCGCCCAGGAACCTGCCCGTGGGATGCTCGGCGGTGCCATCGAACAGTCGCCGCAGCGCGCCGATGGTCTCGGAGACCACCGTGACCGGGTGCTCGGCTCGAATGCCGACCCAGCCCAGGAAATCGTCAGCGCCACTGGAGATACCGAGCAGTGCGCGCCCGCCACTGAGCTCGTCGAGGGTGGCGGCGGCCATCGCAATCTCGGCTGGATGCTGCGTGTACGGGTTGACGATGCACGTGCCCAGTTGAATGCGACTGGTGGCTTGCGCGGCAGCCGCGAGGATGATCCAGACGCTGCGCAGGAACAGGTCGTCGCTGACCCAGAACGCGTTGAAGCCAGCCTGCTCGGCGCGTCGCGCGAGCTCCGGGTATATGCCAACCGGCAGGTCGTTGTTGAAACGAACGCTGAAGCGCACCTAGCCGACGAGACCGTCGGCCTCGATCTCGACGAGCCGGCCATCAACCAGTCCAGCCACCTGCACCAGGGTGTTCGCCGGTCGGATCTGTCCGAACACTTCGCCGTGTGCGCGCGCTACTTCTTGCCAGTCTTCCATTCTGGTGATGTAGACGCGGGTCCGAACCACATCGGCCAGGGAAGCGCCTGCCTCGCGCAACGCGCGTTCAATCTTGTCGAGGATGTACCGCGTCTGCTCGTAGGGACTGTCCCCGCCGTGGAGGTCGCCGCGCTCGTCACTGGCGGTGGTGCCCGCCACCCAGATGTTGTTGCCGACGCGAACGGCGCGCGAGTAGCCAGCCAACGCCTCCCAGGGCGTGTTGCTCGAGACGAGCCGCCGCTCCATACCAGCACCATACACCGGCACAGCCGGTGCTGGCGCCAGGCTTCAGCCGAGTCCTGGCTACCGAGAGCCGTTAGCCCTGATCGACCACGTCAAAAGGCGACGAGCGGACCTCCCAGTAGCGTCCGTTGCCCCAGACCGCCACCCCACCGCCAAGCTCGTCTGGATACCAGCCATCGTGCAGCGCGCTGACCACGCAGCCATCCTCGCGCAAACGCTGCACCAGTCCTTCATCGCCCACGCAGAACAGGTCACGCTGTTCGCGCGTCGGGTCCTTCCGAGCGTGCACGACTCGCGCCTCGCCGTGCACGGCCCCGACGTCGTCGCGCGTCCGCACCACAAAGATCACGAACCAGGCTCCTGGAGAAACGCGGCTATTTTCGAGGCGACGACCTCCGGTTGCTCCAGCTCTGGATGGTGGCCCGCTCGAGCGATGACCTCGAACCGTGCCCCTGGAATCAGCTCGCTGTAGGCGCGGCCATACTCGGGCGAGACGATGCGGTCTTTGGCGCCCCACAACACCAGGGTGGGGACCCGGATGCGATGCAACCACGATCGCAGGTGCGGATTGTAAAGATGTGGACGCCAACCGTAGAGGCACAGGGCGTCCCACCCACGCGCAAGGCGCACCAGCTCTTCGTCGGTCATCTCCTGGACGTGCATCTGCCAGCCGAGGCCGAACGGACCGCGCGGCCGCCGCGCCGGGTCGTCCCAGGCGCGGGCTTCCAGCTCCGCTGGCGGAGTATTGAACAGATGCGTGATGTCACGTTCGTCGCGCGCTCCGAGCTTGATGCCCACCGCGTCCACCAGAATGAGCCGGCGGATCTTGTGCGAGCATACACACGCCAGCTCGGCCGCCAGCCAGCCGCCAAACGACAGACCCAGCACGGCGAGCTGGTCGTATGGCAGCCGATCGAGTACGTCGAGGTACAGGTGCACCAGGTCATACATCGAGTCGAATTGTTCCGAGCGTGGCGATCGTCCGAACCCGGGGTGCGAAGGTCCAACGATCTCAGCCTGCGCGCTCAACGCGGTGATGAACGGCAGGTCCTCCGTGACCGGTGTCGGCCCATGTAGCAGCAGCACCGGTACCCCGTGGCCGACGTGCACCACCTCCAGGTCGGCCAGGGCATCAGCGACCGGCACTGGTGAGCTCCAGCTCGCCAATCGGTTCCAGCTCGGCGAGTTGCGGCAGGACTTCCTTCGCCGCAAGCGTGAAGCTCTTCTCAGCTTCGGCATGGGTGACAAACCCCTGGCGCGTCATCATGATCAGCCGACCGAGCCCGCCCGTCGTCTCGCGGAATTGTTTGATCTGCTTTACCACCGTGTCCGGGTTGCCGGCGAAAAGCTGCCCGTTAGCGATCAGGTTCTCAGCGCGGACGTCGCGCGGCGCTCGGCTCCTCCCGCCGCGCCAGGCGCTGGCGGCGAGCTCCGGACTCACCTGGCCCGGAAGAAAACGTTCGAACTGCGCGCCTTGTTTGAGACTGACGGTAATAAACCAGCAGATCTTTTCCGCGACGCGTTGAGCTTCCACGTCGCTATCGCCAACGTAGCAGAAAGCCATGTACGAGAACCGATCCTCAGAGGCGGGTGGCAGGCCAGCGACGGCGCGCGCGCGTTTGTATGCGTCGAACGCATGACGCGTGCGCTCGAACCCGCCGAAGACCAGCGTGTTGACCATCCCTCTGCGCCCCAGCTCGCCGCATGTTGCCGAGTCGCTGGTGGCCGCCCAGAACTCCGGTCGCGGTTGCTGCCACGGACGCGGCCAGATGTTGACGTGGGCGTGGTTGAAGAATCTTCCCTCCCAACTGAACGGGCCGTCGTGAGAAGTCAGCGCTTTTTCGATGAGATCAATGGCTTCCCATTCGCGCTCGCGGATGAGCATCGGATTGGCGTCCCCGGAGGCCATCTCACTGCCACCCGACTTCACGAAGCCGATATCAAGTCGACCGCGGGAAATCACATCCAGCGTGGCGTACTCCTCTGCTACGCGCACGGGATCGTCTCGAACCGTGATCAGCGTACCGAGGGACAGGATGTGCACGCGTCTGGTAATTCGGGCGACGATGCCCGTAATCACCGGGTTGGCGGCGAAGAGATTGTTGATGCCGGCGTGATGCTCGTTGGTGACGATATTGATTCCCAGCTCGTCGCACAGCGCGTACTCTTCGAACACCTCGTCGTAGAGTCGCGCGGCTATCTCTGGCTCGCAGTATTTATTGGGCAGGCTGGCGCGAACGGAGTCTGCCGCGTCCAGAACGTCCGCCGCTACAAACGGGTACGGGTTCTCACAGTGGTTCCAGAGCTCCATCGGTTGGCACGGACCTGACCAGTGCCTCGATTCTAGCGGGTCCGCCTGAGCGCAAGTTTCACGGTTCTGGCTAGGTGCCGTGGAGGAATTCCTCCAGCCGATCAGTGTCGATCAGGTCGGCGACGGCCTGCACGCCGGAGACGATGGGAAACCAGCGCGCGGCATCCGGAACGTCGTACCCGCGGGGGTAGTCCAGCCACTCCGGGGGCCACCAGAGCGCGGCGACTCCCCAGTAGGTCGCCGGGTCGGACGGATGCTGCAGGTACGCGATCCGCGGGACGCGCCACTGCGGATCCAGCGCCGGTTGCCGCGGATCTCGATTGACGAAGCGCACCGATCGGCCGTTGTCAAACACCGGTAACCACACGGGCGACTGCGGCTATGGCGAGGCAAAGAGCGCTGATTGCCGCCTGGACTTGCCACGTCCGCGGGATCATCGTCGGCGTCAGGGCCTGCCACCAGAACACCAGCGCCAGCACCGAGCCGCTGAAGGTTGGGCTGCCTAAGAGGCTGCCGCCGTTCGACAACCGCTGATCCTCACGGTCGAGAGGACGGGCTGACGACTTCGGAAGATTGGCGGTACGGCTCGAACTCGCGCGCCATGCGCTCCAGCGCCCGCGCCGCCTCGGAGACCGTCTGTGGCGCGCGCAGCGGACAGTACAGCTGGGTGATACCCGCCGCGAGCATGCGCTGCATGTCGCGACCCAATACCTCCTCGAAGGACCCGCCAAATGGTGGGAAGCGGACGCCGACCTCCAGGTTGGCCGAATCGCGACCCTCCGCGTGCATGGCTTGTTCAATGCGCCGCCGCTCCGCGCCGACGTCTTCCCAGCTGGTGCCGGAGGTGATGTGGGGTAGAAATCCCTGGCCGTAGCGCGCGACGCGTCGCACGAGGCGGGACGTGCACACGCCACCAAACCACAGCGGGATGTCGTCGACGTGTGCCGGGCGCGGCTCGCAGTACGCGTTTTCGAAGCTTACGGTTCTGGAGCTGAACGAAGCGGGCGAAGCGGACCACAACGCGCGACACGCGTGTATCACGTCGTCCAGGACGGCGCCGCGCGCGTCGAATGGCACGCCCAGCGCGGCGTACTCCGGCTCCATCCAGCTGACCGACACGCCCAGGACCAGGCGTCCGTTCGACAACGCGTGGACCGTGGCGGCCGTCTTGGCCAGCAACGCCGCCGGACGCAGAGGCGCGATCAGGATGCAGCTGACCAGGCGGACGCGGCGCGTGACCATGGCCAGCGCCGCGAACGTGCTGAGCGGCTCGGGAAACGCTTCGGTCGGAGGATGCGGAGCGCGCGCCGCCCACGGAGGCGCCGCGTCGAAGGCGACCACGTGCTCGCCCAGGCACAGGTCATCGAAGCCGAAGTCCTCCGCAAGGCGGCCGACCTCCACGAGGTCGCGTAGAGGCCGGCCCTGGAGCATGGACGTCAGATAGACACCGAGTCGCATGCTCAGCAACGTACCAGACCGCTTGCGGTGGTTGATCAGCGCGCGGGGACGATGTTGTGGTTCATCCGAAACACGTTGTTCGGATCATACGCGCCCTTGACGCGCGCCAGACGCGCGTAGTTCGGCCCATATGCCGCTTTGACGCGATCTTCGGTCCCGTCGCCGACACCCAGGAAATTCACGTACACACTGCCGGGCGAATAGGGTTGCATGGCGTCGAACGTGCCGCGCGCCCAGCCAATATTCGCCTCGTCCTGCGCTGGATCGGTCCAGTAGGAAACCGCGTTGAGGGCATACATGGCCTCACGCAGCGGATACGCGGTATCCGACACTCCGACTCGATTGATGGCACCGCCGTAAAACTCGATGAGCGTCGGCGACAGCGGCGACGGACATTCCGCGGCGCGCCCGATCACGGTTTCCAGGACGTCGTCGTCGATGTTCCGCAGGACCTCCGATTTCCAGTACACGCGATTGCCGGGCGGATTCAGCGCGTCGAGCATCCCCTGGGCAGCGGTGTAGGGCATGGCCTGGATCATGTCGGCAACCGGCGGACCGAGCCGGCGCAGTGGACCGAACAGCGTTTCGCCTTCCTCCGTCGGACCGTGGTGGAAGACGATCAGCACGACAATCGGCATGCCGTCGGGCGCGGCGCCCAGTCCGGCGTAGGCGCTGGCGTTTTCCGGCGCGCCCTGGGTGAAGTCGCGATAGGCGCGCAGCACCTCGCCGGCCATCTGGCGCGGCCAGATCAGCAACCCGGCCGTCACCAGCGGTCCGAGTGGATGGAGCTGGTACTCGAACGACGTGACGACGCCGAAGTTGCCGCCGCCGCCGCGTACGGCCCAGAAGAGGTCGGCGTTTTCGCTGGCGCTGGCGGTGCGCAGCTGGCCGTCGGCAGTCACGATGTCGACGGACAGCAGGTTGTCGCAGCTCAAGCCGTGCGTCCGGCCGAGCCAGCCAATGCCGCCACCCAGCGTCAGTCCGGCGATGCCTGTGGTCGAGACAACGCCGCCAGTCGTCGCCAGGCCGAACGCCTGCGTCTCACGGTCGAACTCCGCCCAGGTGAGGCCAGCCTCGGCGCGGACGGTCTGCCGATTCGGATCCACGCGGATGCCCTTCATGGCCGACACGTCGAGCATCAGCCCGCCATCGCAGACGCTGCTGCCGGCGGCGCTGTGTCCGCCGGCGCGGACGGCGATCTGCAGGTCGCGGTCGCGACCGAAGTTGACCGCGTTGATCACGTCGGCTGGACTGACGCAACGCGCGATCAGCGCCGGACTGCGATCGATCATGGCGTTCCAGATGGTCCGCGCCGCGTCGAAGCCGGCGTCACCGGCCCGCAGCACGCCGCCGCGAACGCTCTGCGCGAAGGTTTCAAGACCCTGTTCAACAGCCAATGCCAGGTCTCCTTCAACGATCTTTTTTTCGGCGGACTGCACTGTAAGGGATGGCGGTTGAGCGGACGCCGATTAAAATTGAAGGTACGGACATCTTGTCGCGCCGAGACCGCTCAGCTCGACGATAACAGGGTTGCGGCCTTATACGAGGAGCTCGCGCGAGGTCCGCTCGTAGAACTCGCGCATCGTGTCTTCGAGCGTCCCCTCGTCGTCGACGTGCCCGCGCATTGCCTCCAGGCTGCCGTCGTACAGCAACCGGCCGTGGTCGATGATCAGCAGGCGCGAGCACAACCGCTCCACGTCTGACATGTCGTGGGTGGTCAGCAGCACCGTCACCCCGCGCTCGCGGTTCAGCTCTTGCAGAAACGAGCGCACGCGGTGCTTGGCCACCACGTCCAGGCCAATGGTCGGCTCGTCGAGATAGAGCACCTCCGGATCGTGCAACAGGGCAGCCGCAAGGTCGCCGCGCATGCGTTGCCCGAGCGAGAGCTGGCGCACTGGCGTGTCGATGAACTCGCCCAGCTCCAGCAGATCGGCGAAGATGGCCATATTGTGAGCAAAGCGGCGCGGCGGAATGCGATAGATGTATCGCAGCAGGTCAAACGAATCGCGCAGGGGCAAGTCCCACCACAGCTGCGTCCGCTGACCGAAAACCACGCCCATGCGCTGGGCGACCGCGCGACGCTGGCGATGCGGCTGCATTCCGAAAACCTCGGCCGTGCCGCTGCTTGGCACCAGAATGCCGGTCAGCATTTTGATGGTGGTGGACTTGCCGGCGCCGTTCGGGCCCAGGCAGGCCACCATCTCGCCACGTGCAATGCTGATGTTGACGCCGTCGACAGCAAGCACTTCGTCGACGATCGGGTTGAACAGCGACCGCAGCCCACCCAGTAAACCTGGTCGGCGGCGCGATACGCGGAATGTCTTACGCAGCTCGCGAGTGTAAATAATGGTGTCCACGGTCACGATCCAGTGCTCTGATAATGGCGCACGCCGATCCGCCAGCCGTACCATGCCACGCCCGCCAGCGCGAGGGCAGCCAGAGGTGACAGGACGCGCATCCAGTCCGGCAGGCCAAGAGGATCCGGGCGGTCCAGCAGAAAGAGTGTCGGGTAGTAGCTCACGAAGCCAAGCGGCAACACAAACGTGGCGAAGCGGCGCACCCAGTCCGAATAGATGTCCAGCGGATACTCGACGAGAGTCACGCCGCCATAGCTGAAGATGTGCGTGGCTTCCTTGCCCTCGACGGTCCAGAAGCAGAACACAGCGGCCAGCACGAAAATCGAAAAAAAGATTGCCACGCCGGAAACGAGCGCAATGGCCAGCATGGCCAGTTTCTGCGGCGTCCAGACCAGCGAAAGATGCACCAGGGCCATCGCCAGCACGAAGACGCCCTGGGCCACGCGGCCCAATCGACGCAGCGCCAGGTCTTCCGCGAGCACCTGGAAAAACGCGCCGAGCGGGCGGGTCAGGACGCGATCGAAGGTCCCTTCGCCGATGCGAATCTGGAAGTCATCCAGCGCGGAGGCGACGAATTCGGCGGCGGCGAAGCTGGTCTCCGCCAGTGCATAGAGCAGCGCGACTTCCCACAGGCTCCAGCCGGCGATGCGCGGCACGCGCGTGAACAGCAGCGCCAGCGCGGCGAATTCGACGAAGTTGAGCAGCGCCGAGCCGAGGCACGTGAGCACGAACGAGACGCGGTACTGCAGCTGGCCGCGCACCTGGGCGCCGACCAGCTTCCAGTAGAGCCTGAAGAGTTCCACGTCTGCCTTCAGCCGCCCTGCACACTGACGCGGCGTACCGCGAACACCACAGTCACCTGGCCCAGCGCCAGCAGGCAAACCGCCCACATCGCCTGCGTCGCCAGAGCAGCGAGCGCGGCGGCTCCGGTGAGACGTCCGACGAAGATGTCGCTTGGCACCTGAATGATGCCGGCAAACGGCAGACTGAGCAGCAGTGGCTGGATCCACTCCGGAAAAAAGCGCAGCGGCACGACGAAGCCGCCCAGGAACATCACCAGCGCGCCGGTGATCGCGCCCAGTCCGCGGGCATCGGTGGTCCAGAACGCGGAGACGTTGAGCAGGAAGCGCCACGCGAAGCTGATGGCGACCGCCAGGCCGATGCTGACCAGCAGCATCGTGGCGTCGATGGGCGTGCTGGGCCAGCGCAGCCCGCCGGCGAAGGTCAGTTGGCCGAAGATCAGGCCTGGCACGCCACGGAAGAGGGCGAAGTAGGCGGCGCGGCCGTAGTCGCGCGCGAGCCAGTAGCCCAGGAAAGAGAATGGCCGCGCCAGATCGGTCACCACGTCGCCACTGCGGATGGTGGTCTCGATGTCCCACCAGCCCCACAGGCAGACGATCATGATCATGGCCTGCGTCACCCAGGTGTAGGTCGCCGCCGCCTGGAGGTCGTAGCCGCCGATGGTCGATTGCGGGCTGGCCTGGAAGAGGGCGATGAACAGCGAAGCGCGGAGCAAGCCGAAGAACGCGTTGGTGACCAGGCCGGCGAGATTGGCCGTGCGATAGGCAAGCTGGCGCCTGAAGGCGACGCGCGTGACGGCGGCGTAGAGCAGCAGCGAGCCCAGCATACGCGAATCCGCAGATTAGCGTACTTTCACCGAACTGTCGAGAGGGTCTGTACGCGGATATGCGGATCTGCGTATACTGCGCGCGTGGGCGAGTCCTTCGGCCAGGTGCTCTCTGCCGCGCGGCGCGCCGCCGGCCTCTCGCAGCGCGAGCTGGCCGCCCGCATCCTCAAAGAGGACGGCGAGCCCATTTCGCCCCAGTACCTCAACGACCTGGAGCGCGACCGTCGCAACCCGCCGGCGCAGCCCTTTCTCAAGCAGCTTGCCACGGTCCTGAACGTCCCCGAGGAGTTCCTGGACTTCGCCGCCGGCCAACTGCCCGAAGACCTCCGCAACTCGGGCAGCTACGCGCCAGATCAGGTCCAGGCGGCGTTCCAGGCCTTCCGCCGCTCTCTGCGCGGCTGAGCGAGGCGGCGCACGATGCGCTGGCTGCGCGACGCGACCGGCCGCTTCCCGCGCCGGCCGCACTATGAAACCGACGAACTGGAGTCCGTCTGCGCCGATCTGCGGCTCGAGCTGCACCAGGTCCGCTCGACGCGCGAGGCAGCCATCACCACCGATGACCTCAGCGTGCTCGTCGAGCATCACGCGGCAGACCTGGACCTCTATGCCGAGCTGGCACCCGAGTTCGATGGCGTGACTGATTTCGCCAGGGACGCCAGGCCGCGGATACGTATCGCGGCGCGTCTGGCGTCGCAAGCCCGATTCGCACACCGCCTGCGCACCACCCTGGCGCACGAGCTTGCGCACGTGGTGCTGCACAACTTCATCTGGTGGTTCGATCCGGGGGTAGCATTCGATCCCCACGCGCTCTCGCCGCGCTGCGCGTTGCGCACCCGCTCCGTCGACTGGATGGAGTGGCAGGCCAACTACTGCGCGGGCGCGCTGCTGGTTCCCGCCAGCCAGCTGGAGTCGGTCGCCGAGCCCGTGTGGGAGCGCTCATCAAGGGGTCGGGCGCTGATCCGCTCCGTGCAAGCCCGCTTCGAGGTCTCGGCCCAGGTGGCGACGATCCGCCTGCGCCAGCTCGGCCGCCTCTCGGAGCGACCCGTGCACGTCGTCCGCACGCCCGTTCCGCGGTCCTGGTAGCTCAGCGCAAGATTCGGTCGCCAACGTCACGCGCGGACTCTCGCCGGTCGCCTGGCCGCCGGCACGCGACCAGGAGCGGCGCGCTGCACGAGCGAGTCCGCGTGGGTCGCGACGGTCATTCGGCTGCGAGTCAGGAAGTCTCGAATAGTTGCCAGCTGGGCGTCGGAATAGGCGCTCAGGAGGCTCTCGGTGCTCCGGATCAATTGACCGAACACTTCGGCTTCGCGGCGCCCGACGCGAGCGGTAGCCTCGACGATGACGCGACGGCGGTCCGCCGGATCGGGTCGCCTGCGGGCGTAGCCGGCCTGCTCGAGGCGGTCGATCACGGTGGTGACACCGCCGGTGGTGAAATCCAGCGCGCGGGCCAGCTCGGTGGGCGTGAGGGCTCCGGCGCGACCGAGCAGCTCCAGGCAGCGCAGGTCGGTGCGATTGAGGCCGAAACATTCGGCGGCGAGGCTGTCGAGGCGGTCGATCTCGGTGGCGAGGCCGCGCAGCTCAGCCTGGACGTCGGCGACGCTGGGGCGTGGATGCAATCTACTTGACATTCTAGTAATCAGCAGTGTAAGCTAAATTTGGTTAGCTCGGCAAGCTACTTGCAGAGCTCACAGAAGTAGCCCTTGCTGATTTCGACGACGCTCCGCAATCCTCATTGGAAGGAATCTCGCTCGGTGAATTGCGACAGATCATCTTCTCTCTACACCGCGCTCGCCGGCCTGGCGGGCACGATCCTGTTGATCGGTTCATTTGTCATCAATCCCGGCCCACCGGCTGGCGCAGGCCTGGACGAAGTCGTCGAGTTCGGCCGTCAGCATGCCACCAGCATCATGCTGGGCGGTTGGATGCAAGGCATGGGCAGTGTCCTCAGCGTGCTGTTCGCCGTGGGACTGGTACAGCTCGCGCGGCGCGCGAGCACCCTCGCAAGCTGGCTGACTGTGCTGTCGGGAATGGCCATCGTCAGTGCCACGTTGATCGAAACCGCGTCGTATTTCGCCTCGCTCGACGCCGGGCTGGGCGACAACCAGACGGTGCTGGCGACGGCGCTGACGCTCCTGAAGGCCGTGCAGCACCTCTACCTGATCGTTCCAGCCATCCTCCTGCCGGTCGGCTGGACGGTATTGCGTACTCGGCTGCTGCCAGCAGTTGCGGGCTACACTGGCCTGGCCGTCGGCGCGGCGCTGCAAGTGCTGGGTGTGGCGGGTCTGTTCTGGCCTGTGCAGCCCATCGTCGACGACGTGTTGATCGTCCAGGGCGTGTGGTTCGTGGCGGCGAGCCTGATGCTGGGCTGGCAGGCGCTCGCGTCAGGTTCGCCCCAGAGCTCGAGCCGCCCACTGGCGGTCGCGTGAGGTTAGAGGTGTCGTTATGAAGTATGTCGTCTTTTATGATTCGGCGCCGAACCTCGAAACCAATGCTCCGCCGCATCTGCCGGCGCATATCGCCCGCTGGAAGCAATTCAAGGAACGCGGCGAGCTGCTGATGATTGGCACGTTCAGCAACGCGCAGGCCGAAGGTTCGATGGCAATCTTCACGACGCGCGCCGCCGCGGAAGCCTTCGTCAAAGACGACCCTTTCGTCCTCCACGGCGTGGTCCAGTCGTGGCGGATCCGCGAGTGGCGCGAGGTCCTGTGGCCAGAGTCGGCCCAGGCCGCGCCGGCGTCGGACGCGGTAGAACGCACGTGACTGCCGAGGGGTCGCCGCGCTTCATGGGCATCCTGTTCCACTATCCGAAACCCGAG
>JAFAOS010000272.1 GCA_019247515.1 Chloroflexota bacterium
AGGAGCGGAATGAGCACGATCACCAGCCAGGCGCCCTCGGCGAACTTGCTGAAGGCAATGACCAGGGTGACGATCGCGGTGGTCACCGCACCGACGCCGTTGATGACCGCCGAGCGCCGCCAGTTGGCTTCTCGCAGCCTGCGCCAGTGGACGACCATGCCGGATTGCGACAGCGTGAAACTGGCGAACACGCCGATCGCGTACAGCGGAATCAGTTGGTCGACACTGCCATTGAAGATCACCAGCAGGGCAATGGCGAACAGCGCGAGGGTGACGATGCCGCTGGTGAAGGCCAGCCGGTCGCCGCGGAACTGGAAGAGGCGCGGCAAGAAACGGTCGCGCGCCAGGATGGAGCTGAGGCGGGGAAAGTCGGCAAATGAGGTGTTGGCGGCCAGCACCAGGATCAGCGCCGTGGCGATCTGCAGCAGGACGTACAGCGGGCTGCCGTCGCCGAGTACCACGCGGCCCAGTTGCGAGAGCACCGTCTCGTCGCTGGCGGGCAGGATGCCGATGTTGGTGGCGACGAAGTTCATGCCGAAGAACATCGTCCCGAGCAAGACACCCATCCACACCAGCGTGGTCCGCGCGTTGTTGGATTCCGGGGGTTTGAAGGCCGGCACGCCATTGGAGATCGCCTCGGTGCCGGTCATCGCCGAACAGCCCTGGGCGAAGGCGCGCAGCACCAGGAAGATCGTCAGCGGCTCGGCGCCGAAGGATCGGACCGAGGGTGGCGGCGTGTAGCTGTAGTCACCGGTTGTCAAGCGCACCAGGCCCCAGACGATCAGGACGTACATCATGATGACGAACAGGTACGTCGGCGCGGCGAAGATGGTGCCCGACTCGCGCAGTCCGCGCAGGTTGGCAAGCACAATCAACAAGACCGCGCCGACGGTCATCGGCACGGTGTACGGCAACCAGTCCGGCACCATGGACGTCAGGGCCGCCACACCCGCGGCAATAGACACTGAGACGGTCAGCACGTAGTCGATCAACAGTGCGCCGGCGGCGGTCAACCCGGGCAGCATCCCGAGGTTGTCGCTGGCCACAATGTAACTGCCGCCACCTGACGGATAGGCGCGAATCGTCTGACGATAGCTGAGCACCACGATCGCCAGGAGCAGCACGATGACCGCTGAGATCGGCATCGTCAGCGCCAGCGCACCGGCTCCGGCCAACACCAGCACCTTCATGATCTCTTCGCCGCCGTAGGCGACCGAGGAAAGTGCATCTGACGAGAACACCGCCAACGCGCGGACCTTGTTCAGGCGTTCGTGGGCCTCGCGCGCCGTCGGGATTGGCGTGCCGAGCACCAGGTGCTTGACCCGCTGCATGGTGCGCCCGACGCCTGAGGTCGGTTCGCCGGTGCCTGGGCGGGGCACCAGGTAGCCGCGGCGCACGCGCGTGAAGCCCTTGTGTGTCGCGATGCGCACGAAGCGGTCGCCTGGCTTGGCACCGCGGACCGTCTCACGCCACTCCAGGTCGGGATGCGACACGGTCATGCCACCCGTTGGCTCGCGCCGCTCCCCGGTGCGCTGGTCGGGTTCACCGGTCACTAGCTCACACCCTTCCCTGACATACAGTGTCGGGTGGCCGGCCTCAATAAACGCTCAACAAAGCCGTTGCGGCTATCAATACTTTCTCAACATCTCGGCGAGCCGACTCGTTGCTCCGCGTCCTGCCGAAGAACGGCCCGTACCAGCCGCTTCAGTTCGGTCAACGCCGTCCCGCAGGCTCGCTCCGGCGTGTATGCGTGCGTCTGTCGCGCACCCGCGTTCTCAGGATCTCGCAGCGTGGCAAGTCGCGCCTCGAGATGGAGGTCCATTTCGTTGAGCAACTTTTTAGCGATTGGTGCAGATCATTGAGCCTTTTGTGAGGGGCCACCAACGATACTGATGATTGCTCCCAACTGAAGGCATGACGATGACTACTCCCGCGGCCCAAGCGCCGGCCATCCCCGCCATACCCCGGGCTACGACGAGCGTCTCCCCTCCGCGCGGGATCCGAATTCCCTTTGCGACGCGCGCCTGGACGACGCCACAGCTTCTGACACTCGCGCTCGCTGGCGCCTGGGTGCTCGTGGCCATCGTGTTCTTGCTGGCGCGAAGTGGCCTGTCCGACGTGCGCGCCGCTGCCCAGACCATCGGTCACGATTCGGAGCCGAGCGTGCTGTATGCCCGTCAGATCGGCCTGTCCCAGGCGGACATGCACGCCAGCGTTGCCAACGCCTTTCTGCTCGGACCTGGCAATGATACCGACGCCTGGAGACCTACCAGCAGGAGCGTCAGACCGTCGCTGACAACCTGGTCAATGCTGCGCAGAACATCACATATCCCGGTGAAAGAGATCAGATTCAGACGCTCGGAGAGAGTTTCGTCCAGTATCAGGATCTGATCTCGCAAGCGGAAACAAACGAGGTTCAGAATCCGTCGGAGGCCGTGACGGCTTTCAACCAGGCCGATGACCTGATCCACAACTCGTGGTTTCCGGCGGTGAACCAGCTCGCCAGTATCAACAACGACGCGCTGACGCAAAGTTACCAGTCGCACCGCTCGGCAGGCGTGGTCATGGGAATCGTCGTTGCGCTGGCCGGACTCGCGCTGCTCGGAGCACTCGTGGCTACCCAGCTATTTTGAGCCGCCGTACCCGTCGCACCTTCAACCCGTTCCTGATCGCCGCGACAGCCCTCACATTGGTGCTCGTGCTGCGAGCATTCGCGTTCCGGTGTCTGGTTCGAAGCTGCTGCCTGCACGATATCGCCGGCAGGCACTCGACCGGAAGCCCCCATGTCAAGAACGTCGGCTTCGGCAGAGTGGCGTCGATACTGCATGTAGAACGGCAACTAGCGGGCTAGACCCAAGCGAGGCCTCACCAATCTGAGCCGTAGGACCCTCAACGCTGTCGCGACCCTCTCCACCCTGGCTCACCTTCGACGCCGTCATCTGTCATCTTGAGCGCGCATCGCGGCAGGCGTAGGATGCGTCGACGGTAGAGAATATTGCGCGTTTGGAGCGCTAGTGTTTCTGCTCGCTGAGTAGGTTCAGGGGGACAAAAGCCATGCCGTACGCAATAAGCGGGACGACTCGGATCCACTATGAGGTCGAGGGCGACGGCCCTCCGCTCCTACTTCATACCGGATTCGTGAGCTCGATTCCCGACTGGTACACCCTCGGATACGTCGATGGACTCAAGCATGACTTTCGACTGATCATGCTCGATCCTCGCGGCCAGGGTGAGAGCGATAAGCCGCATTCCACAGAGGCATACACGCCCGAGCAGCGTGTTGACGACGTGGTCGCGGTGCTCGATGCAGCCGCTGTTGAACGTACACACTTCTGGGGTTACTCGTTGGGTGGTCGAGTTGGGTTCGATGTGGCCGTGCTGCGTCCTGACCGATTGGTCTCGGTAATCCTGGGGGGTTCGAGCCCGTTCGAGAGCCCTCCAAAACGTGGCCTGGCACGAGTTGCTTCGCGATGGTGTTGCAGCGCTTATGGATTCACTCAAGACCACACCGGGCTTCAGTCCGCCGCCTCCGGCACTCTTCGAGCGGTGGCTCGCCAACGACTCCGAAGCCCTGGCCGCGGCAGCGCTTGTGGAGCGACCGAGCCTGGAGGCACACCTCGACGCAATCAAACTGCCCATGCTCGTCTACTGCGGCGATCAGGACCTTGCCTACGAGCGGGCCAAGCGAGCTGCCGCCGCGTTGCCCAATGCGACGTTCGTCGCGCTGCCGGGACTCGATCATATGGCCGCGATTGTTAATTCCGACGGCGTGTTGCGCGAAGCGCGTGTGTTTCTCACACGTACGAGCGCACAGGTGGGTTCGGCGGCAGCGCGCGGAATGTCAAGTTCGACATAGGCTCCGTGTACGACCTGTCCTATGCAGACGGCAGGTTCGACGCGGTCTTTGCATGGACGTCGTCTCCCGACCGCTGCGTTCGTAGCGATTTGAGCCGCCATCAACTGCGCACTATTCAAGTCGGGCAAGTCGGGATGGGCAACTGCGGCGGCCGTGGCGGACGTCTCAGAACCTTCGGTCAGGGCCCAGGTCGGCCACAAGTCCGTACCCATCGTCCGCCACTACACAGTGGCTCGCTCTTTCGCCAGAATGCTGCAGCGGCCGCTGATTAGTCAGCGGCGGGTCAAGTAACATGCGGCTGCAAAGTGCAATGAGCCGATCGGCAACCTCGGGGGTCGGCGAATGACAACCGATCAGCGGCGTGTAGCTCACTGGCTGATTCAGATCACGCTCTCGGCCGACACCGGTGCAAACCGAGCCTGGTGACGCGGGCGCCGCCTACCTGCATGGCGCGAACTCGACGGAGCAGGCCCGGCTCCTGCGCCGGACCGCGGCAAACTCGGCAGCGTTCCTGCTACCGCACTTGCAGCCGGGCTGGGAACTGCTGGATTGCGGTTGCGGGGTAGGCTCGATCACGTGCGACTTCGCCAACGTGATTGCACCGGGGCGAGCAGTTGGGCTGGATATGCAAGGCGCGCAGATCGAGCGCGCTCGGCGACTCGCCGTTGAACGCGGCGCGCGGAATGTCAAGTTCGACATAGGCTCCGTGTACGACCTGTCCTATGCAGACGGCAGGTTCGACGCGGTCTTTACCAATACCCTGTTTCAGCACCTCAAAGAGCCAGAGCGTGCACTCGCCGAAATCCGGCGGGTGCTGAAACCCGGCGGCGTAGTGGCGGTCGCCGACGACGATCACAGCACAGTCCTCTGGGAGCCACGCACCCCCGCCTTGACCGAGGCGCTCCGCCTGATTGCACGCGTCATCGCGCACACCGGTGGTGATGTGTATCGCGCGCGGCATCATCGACGTCTGCTGCTAGAAGCGGGCTTTGTTCGAGTGTCTGCGACCGGAACGCTGGGCACAGGCGGTGTCTGGGGTTCGCCCGAAGAGACGCGGCTCTTCGCGGCGTGGTTCGCGGATCAACTACGCGCGCCCGCAGGCAGAGAGTTGATGATTGGACAAGGCTGGACGGATGCAGACTCGCTCGAGGCGATCATCGGCGATGTGCTCGCGTGGGGCGAGCGGCCGGACGCGTTTTTCGCCGTTCTTGGGGTCGCCGCGACCGGTTAGGTCGACTGACCCGCGCCGCAGGCGAGTGTTCACGGCCCGCCGACTGCAGCCCCGAGAAGCTGGCTTTTTCGTCTGGATCGAGGCGAGGCTTCGAGCA
>JAFAOS010000401.1 GCA_019247515.1 Chloroflexota bacterium
CTAGCGGCTTGGGAAAGCCGTAACGACAAAGAATTGTCTAAGCCGCGATTCTCAGTTCGTGAAACAGAGGCTGCATGCGGATGCGGAGCTGTTCATAGTGTCGGTCAGTGGGGGTCCAGGTGGCGGGTTTGCGTCCGAGTCGAGGAGAGCGCACACCAGCGAGAATGGGTGCGATCACCTGGTCGCGGAGGATGAACAGCGCTGCAATGGACCGCATGGCGCGTGGTTGAACCTGATAGCGCCGGCGTCGGGCCAACTTGGTGATCAGCTGCTTACCTCGGAGCTTCTTCAGATCGTATGCCGCCTGACGGACGGTATACGCGGTAGGCGGTTGACCGGTCATGGCTCGTACTTTGGACGCGAGGTCGGCCACCGTGAAGCCGGCTGGTGAGCTTGCCAGGGCCAAGACGGCGGCCAGCGCAGCTCGCGTCCGTGGCCGGTTGATGTCGATGCCCCCAACGCGCGTCTTGCCGACCTGCGATGGCAAGGGTAGCTGGTCGAGGGTGCCATCGCTGATGAAGGCGGTATCGACGCAGTCGAGAGCGGTCATGAACCGTTCGAGCATGGCCGCTAGCCGTGCGACTATGGCAGGGAAACGCTCGATGATGCGCCCACACCCAAGATCATGAGTGTTGTGGACGACGGCTTCGAAGCGGAGGACGCGCTCGCTTTTGGTGTAGGCCTTGAGGGTCAGACTGCCGAAGTGGACCTTGTAGACGCTGAGGCCATACTCGAGGGTCTCGACCACGATGGCCAGGCGCGGCTCGTCACGGCGACGTGTCTGGCGGGGCCGACGTTTGGCACCGAAAATGGTGCGTAAGCGAGGCACGTCAAAGCGTGACCGCGTGTGATCCACGACTCGTTCAAAGATCTGCTCCATCTGCGCGCCGATCTCGAACAGCAGGTTGCGACTGTATTCGACCTGATAGACCGAATACGAGTATCGAAACCGCGTACGTTCCTGCTCCTCGATGTCCAGTGCGAAGCACAGGCATGCCGAATAGATCCACCGCTCGCATACCTGGATGAGCCGCCCTATGGTGTCCATGTCGGACAAGGTCTCTGCGATCTTCGCCAGGCGCGCCGGTTCAGCGAGGTCGGTGAAGCAGTTGCCCTCCTTGGTGAACGTGGGATGACGCTTTCTTGCCTGGCAGGCGACGTACTCGTGGCCATTCAGAATGATCTGGGCTCCGAATGGCGGATGCCCAGCCATCTTGATCGTGATGTGACCCCATTCTGGATCCATGATGTGAAACGAATAGTGATTGATGTACGGCCGCTTCTTCTCCAGGTTCTGGACCAATCCGTGAGCTGAACGCTGGACCTCCCAAACGCTGGCCATCGCGCGCCCGACCAGGATCAGAAACAGGCCGCGTTTGACCGAGTGAGTGGCGAGGTATTCCTCCGCGATGCGGTGCTTGCGTTCACCACGTCGGCAATCGATGATCGGGATCCCCCGCGCTCTGGCGAAGCCGTGCACGCGCCGACTGAAGCGACCGGCCATTCGCATCAGGTGAGCGTTGTCGAGATTGTCTTCGGAACCGTTGTTCAGTCGCCGCCACCACTCGCGAAACCCGCCAGCTGAGTGGCCCAGCGAGTAGGCATTGAGGACGATGCGATCGACACAATCGTAGCTGCCCTGCAGCAACTCGCCATACCGGTGACTGAAGTGATCGGCCATCCTGCCAGCGTAGACGGGTCTGCCCCGTCAGGGGCCACTGGTTTTGGGCCGTGTCCCAAAACCAGCGTAGTCACCTTGGCAGACTGGAACCGGTGGAATGTCGGTGGTTTGCAACCAGCCGTCGATGTAGCGCTCGCGGCGTTCGGCGCCGATCGTCTGATGTTTGGCTCCGACTGGCCCGTCTGCTTACTGGCCGCAAGGTATGAACAGGTAGTTGACGCTGCGCACAAGCTCACGGCTTCTCTCAGTGAGGCGGAACGCGGCCGGGTTTTCGGCGAAAACGCGATCAGTGTCTATGGATTGCGTGAGTAGCCGTCACGCTTCGGCCGTTACGCGCGTGTGTCGCCGCGAAGGCGAGAATGCTCGCACCATAGACGATCTCACGCAACCCCTCCTGGCGCGTCCACGTCAGGACCGCCCGTGTCCGACAGAACCAGCGGCTGCGCCAGAGTCAGAATCGGACGGTGCATCACATGACCCGAAGCTCGCGATGCCCGGCTCAGGGTCGGCAGTCTGACCGGCCGTCCAGTGCTCTCCGAAAGTGGTTTCGCCGAGTTCGCGGCGTACTCGGTCCAGCGTCTGCCGGTGAAGCAGCCCATCAGCGGTGAGCAACTCAATCGCGCCGGGGCGCAGCAGTGCGTCCGCTGAGCCAAGCAGTCGTGCCGCGCGCTCGAAGGCGCCGTCTGCCGCGGCTGCGGCGGCGAGGCCGACGATGCATGCCGCAATGCCCTGTGTGTTTCCGATGGCTTGGTTCAGCGACAGGCTTTCAAGGCACATCTTGACCGCCTCGTCCGAATCGCCTCGCAGGAGCGCGAGATGGCCCAGGCGGCGCACCGGGTAATGCAACTCCGTCATGTTGCCCAGTTGGCGCAGTCGATCGCGACTGTCCTCGAAGTAGCCGCGCGCCAGAGCGCTGTCCCCGTCGGCCAACGCAGCGTCGCCGAGATACATGAGGAAAACACCCGCGTACGCATCCTGGCCGAGCGCCTGGTAGACACCGAAGCCCGGCTCCAGGTGTGCGCGGGCAGCACGAGGGTCGCCACTCCCGAGCGCCACGAAGCCGAGGTAGCACTCCACAAGGGCAATGGTCGGCAGGTCATTGGCCCCGCCGGCCAGCGCAAGGGCTTCATCCAGATGTGCCTGGGCGAGGCCATACTCGGCCTGAATCGCTTCCAGGAAGCCCAAAGCACCGAGCGCGCGGGCGCGTTCTTCGGGGGCGAGACCGGTCCCGTGCTCCAGTGCCCGAGTGAGCCGCTCCCTGCCTTCGCGGTGGTGCCCACGCCGGAACCAGAAGTACCGCAAAGTCGTCGCCAGTTGCAGGCCTTGCGACGGCTGATGACCGGTCGCCGACCAGCTCAATGCGGCCCGCAGGTTGTCGTGTTCACGCTCGAGGCGATCTGCCCAGGTGGCGTGATCCGGCCCGTGCAAGTGCGGCTCGATTGCATCAGCTTGCGCCAGGAAAAACGCCAGGTGGCGATCGCGCAGGTTATCTGCCCGTCCACTGGCGACAAGCCGTCGGCTGGCGTCTTCACGGATGGTCTCGAGCATCCCAAAACGGGCCTCTCCCGAGCTGGCATCCGCAGTTCGCCGCACGAGGCTGCTCTCAACCAGCGTCAGCATTAGCTCGCTCAGGTCCGCGCCCGTCGGAAGCGCGGCTGCACAGACCGCCTCGGCCGACTCGAGTGTCCATCCGCCCGTGAACACCGCAAGAGAGCCAAACAAAGTCTGCTCCTCTGGAGTCAGCAGGTCGTAGCTCCAACTGATGGTTGCTTGCAGCGTTCGTTGGCGGGGTGGCAAATCTCGCAGTTCTCGAGTGTGCGGCTGCTCCAGGCGGCGCAGCAGCGCGTCCGGGGAGAGCAGCGGCACGCGAGCCGCGGTAAGCTCGATCGCGAGTGGCATGCCGTCCAGTCGCCGGCAGATCGCGACAAGCGCGTCCCGATTTGACGGAGTCAACTGGAAGTCTGGAGCGATCGCTTGTGCACGATCCACGAACAATTGGACCGCGGGCGAGTTCGTGATCGTTTCCAGCGTCTGCGGCGCATCGGCACGCGGAACC
>JAFAOS010000402.1 GCA_019247515.1 Chloroflexota bacterium
CAGAAACGGTCAAAGCACCTCGATCCATACCGACTCAAAGTGCAACTCGAACACGCGCAGCAAACCCTCGCCGCCCGTGCGCTTCGATCAGATTCTTACGTGAGGCAACCATGAGCCGTCGGTCGGATCCTAAAGTGAGGCATCACGTGCACGTTGTCAAGGAACGCGAGGGCGCGATTGTTCGGCGAGTCCACTTGTGTGGTGACGACGGCCAACCTATCACCACCGTCACACGCTTTCTCGATCACCTGGCAGAACGTGGCTATTCGCCGTTCACGCTGGCGGCCTACGCCTATGACCTCCAGAATCTCTTTGTCTTTTTGGCGAGCGTCAGCCTGGCGTGGCAAGCCTTTCGACCGGCCGACGCCTTACGGTTCCTGACCTTTCTGCGACGGCGACCCACTCAACGCGCAGCGCAACGGTCGGGGCTGGCTCTGATCGTTGACGGCGAAACGCCAGGTCGACGGCTTTCCGCGTCGACGGTGAACCGGATCCTTGCCGGAGTAGCCAGCTTTTACGATTGGGCGATTGCCGTGGAGGCCCGTAAGCCCATGGGCCGGCAGTATCTGTTCGAAGAACCGCTGGCGATTGCCTGCCGCCAGGCCCGGCTCGTCGATGGCCAGGGCCGTCCCACGGTGACCGCACATCGGTTCCGTCACACCGTCGGCACGCAACTCGCCGAAGGTGGCGCTCGCATTCAAACGATCATGGCCATCCTCGGCCACCGCAGTGCGCAGATGTCCGCCACCTATTCGCGCGTCAGCGATCCGACTGTCAGAGAGCAATACGAACAGATCATCGCCGCAGGCGCACGTATCGCCGGCCCGGCCGCCGAGGCTCTCGTCGGGTCACCAACTCGACAATGCCACCATCGATTGGCTCAAGACGAACTTCTGCAAGACCGAGCTAGAGCTCGGGCACTGCCTGCGGCTGCCCCAAGAAGGACCATGCGAATGCGACCTCTACCTCCGATGCTCCAAGTTCTTCACCACTACTGAATACGCTCCTCGACTTCGAGCTCGGCTCGCCCGTGAGCAGCAGTTGATCGATGACGCCGCCGCACGTGCGTGGCCGCGCGAGGTGGAACGACACACAGCCATAAGCCGACGCTTGTCCGAGCTGCTCGCCGACCTCGGCGAGCCCGCAGACCTAACGTCTCCAGCACCTTCGGCCGGACAATCCCCGACCTCTGAAACGTCCAGATAAAGATGAATATGGTGGTGCAGCAGTGGTGAGAGTCGCTCGACATCGTCGGGATTGATGCGCATGCCTGCACTCCGAAGGTCGTCCAGCGCGAGGCCCATGTAGCGGGTGTTCCACACGACGATCGCGTTCAGGACCAGACCGAGCGCGCCGAGCTGATCCTCTTGGCCTTCGCGATAGGCCTGTCGCAACTGACCGCGGTGGCCTTGAAAGACCGTGCGCGCCAGGCCATGGCGGCGTTCACCGGTGTTGACCTGGATCAGCAGGCTGCGGCGGTACAACTCATCGTCGGCCAGATCAAGCAAGTGCAATGTCTTGCCGATGCGTCCGTACTCCGCCAACGCGCGTACCAGGCTGGAGTTACGGCCGCTGCCCTGGAAGGTCCGCATTGGCTCATGAGCGCTCACCACGCCGAGCCTGAGTGAACCGGCCACGCGCAGCAGATCGTCCCAGTGGCGAGCGATGTCGTTGAGGGGTCCGTAGTTGGCGCGTGAATCGATGCGATAGAAGCGCGTGTCGCCCAGATCCGCAAGGCGCGGACAGAAGCGATAGCCGAGCAGCATGAATAGGCCAAAGACAATGTCCGAGTTTATATGGACGTTCCGGGACTGAGGTGGTGTATGCTGGTCTAGAGCGTATGTTCGAGAGAGGCAGGGCGGCATATGCGGGTTCAACGACGCCAGCAGGACGGAAGCATCGCGTTTGATCTCCTCGACGATCACGACCGGCCTATCGCTGAAGTAGACGGCTTCCTGCGCCACCTCGGCGCGCGAGCCTGCTCGCCCAACACACTTTGTGCGTATGCGCACGACCTGCTCCACCTGCTCCACCGTCACTCATGATCCGAGGAGCATCAGGTCGGCCAATATCCCAAGTTGAGGCGAAGCAGGTCCAGCGCTGTCTGATTGCTCGACAGCTGCGACAGCGCTGCCACGTAGTCGTTGTCTGAATAGGCAGCCGCGGCAGTTCGCAGAGTCTGGCCGTTCTCGTGGAGCACGTCGACGTTGGTGATCTCGCGGTAGGGCCAGCTATCGGGGCTCATCCAGTACGGAAGGAGAAAGTCGAGCGCGGCGCGTATCCCGCCGGAAGGCCGGGGTACTTGAATGGGCATGCCGCCCCAGAGGTCGACCCCGACGAGGCGTGACAACGTGGCGAGCTCAGCGAACGCCTGGAGATCGAAGTCGCTGTAGTGCAGGGAACGCGTGCGGGCGATTTCATGTGGAAGGCTGCCATCCGCGGCGATCTGCGTGTCGATCCTGGCCCCTAACGCGGCCTGGGCCACCTGACGTGCTGTCCCGGAGTCACCTGTGAACAGCGCGAAATCCGTGAGCTGCACGTCATACCACACCGCATGGTTGTTGGCTGCCGCGGATTCCTTCTGACCGTTGGGGCTCGTTCGCATCCACTGCCCGAGATCAGCGAACCATTGGCGCATCCCCTGCTGATCGTCC
>JAFAOS010000403.1 GCA_019247515.1 Chloroflexota bacterium
CAGAAACGGTCAAAGCACCTCGATCCATACCGACTCAAAGTGCAACTCGAACACGCGCAGCAAACCCTCGCCGCCCGTGCGCTTCGATCAGATTCTTACGTGAGGCAACCATGAGCCGTCGGTCGGATCCTAAAGTGAGGCATCACGAGCGCTTTCGGGCGCCCGAGTCGAGCCGTTTTTCGGGATTTGCTGCCATTTTGCTGCCAAATGCCCAAAACCATTGTTAAAGCGACGGCCCAATTCGGCAGCGTTTACCAGCCCCATTGCGCTGGCGCCAGGAAGGATGCTGGCGCTCCTGTCCGTGCCGTGGGCCGCTGTCGGCTCAGTGAACTCGGCTGTCATGCCGCACATTGGCAGCCAGCGGGCCACGCGTCTTTCCACGCCCGCACCTTGGGGTCACCAAGACGAGGCGGGGTTCGCCATCGCGGCGCCGGTCCCGACCGACACGCCCACGAACACGCCGCTGCCGACCGACATCCCGACGAGCACGACGGCCCCGACCGACATCCCGACGAGCACGACGGCCCCGACCGACACACCGACGCCGACTCCAAATACCACCACCTTGATTGCGGTCAAACTGGCCGGGTTGAAGCGGGTGCGACGCCGGCTACGTCAACGACCCTCCAGCATCGAGCCCGTGTCTTATTCCGTGACGATCCCGAAGCTGGAGCCCGGCGGGCTGCTCGAGGCGGCGCACGTCGTTCAGCGGACGCTTGCGCCAGCGGTCGACCGCGATTGGAGTGTGCCGGCGACCGGCCTGGAGTGGAGCTGCCGCACCACGCTCGACCACATGGTCAGCGCGCCGCTGTTCCACGCCACGAACCTGGCGCTGCGCAGCACACAGGTCCAGCGGGGAGTGCGCAGCGGCGACCCGAGCGCCACCATCGCCGACCTGGTGCGGGTACTCGAGTACCCGGCGGCGATCCTTGCACAGGTGGCTGAGGCGGCCGCGCCGGAAACGCGCGGGGCTCACCCGGCCGGCATGGCCGACGCGCACGGCTTCGTGGCCCTCAGCTGCGACGAACTGCTCGTGCATACCTACGACATCGCCAGCGCGCTGGGGCTGGCGTACGAGCCGCCGCTTGAGCTGGCCGAACTGGTGCTGAGGCGCCTTTTCCCATGGGCACCGGCAGCCGCGCCGATCTGGCCGGCGCTGCTGTGGGCGACCGGCCGCGGCGAACTGCCCGGCCACGGCCCAGGTTCACCTGACTGGCTGGCCCACTGCGCGCCACTGGCCGAGTGGGACGGCCACACCATCCCCCGCCGACCGCGCGCTTGAGCACGCGGCGGCGACTCATTCGGGGAGAGCTCCCGGTACAACTAGCCGTGGGCTGGCTCGTCGGCTGATCCGTGGGCCAGCGGCATGGCGGGTAACGTCAGCGGCCGTGAGCGGAACCAGAACCATTCCCACTTAGCAAGAGATCTGGAGCTGGCACACCGCAGCGCTGAGCAAGTGGGGCCGCGGGGGTGTCGACGACGAGCGCGGCAGGCTCAACCTGATCACTCCGGCGAAACGCCTGCAGCCGAACAGTCTCGTGTGTGAGGGTCTCGTCGTCTTCTGAGCGCGCACGATCAGCTACGGTGCGTTCGGCGATGGCTAGATGGTGCGGCTGCGTGAAGGATTGCTGCAGGATTGCGGCGAGAAATTCGAATCATCGTCGCATCGTCGGCAAGCACCTTCGTCGAGAGTCGATGCCAAACCAGGAAGGGGGAGTCGATCCGCGATGCAGCAGCTCATTCTTGGCGAGCCTTTTCGCGCCATCTTCTACTCGCCCTACTATGTCGCCGAAGCCCTGGGCGGCTTTGGCCGGCACGGCCTCGAGGTGCAGATGGTGACCGCGGGGAGCGCGGATCTCGCGGCGCAAAATCTTCTCGACGCCACGGATGTGGCGTGGCGCGGGCCGATGCCGGCAATGCTCGAACGCAGCCGCGATCCAGATAGAACGTTGCGCAGCTTCTGCGGGGTCGTGATGCGTGAACCGTTCGTTCTTGTGGGACGAGAGCACCGGCCGAATTTCCGCCTGACGGACCTCGCCGGCCTCCGACTCGGGGTCACCTCGGAAGTACCTACACCGTGGTGGTGCCTTCAACACGATCTGCCGCGGGACGGGATTGAACTCGTGTCGATCGATCTGGTCAAACGGCGAACCATGCGAGAGAACGCCGACGCCGTGCTGCGTGGTGAGATCGACGTCGCCCTGCTCTTCGAGCCCTTTGCGAGCGAAGTCGAGGCCTCCGGCGGCTCGGTCTTGTACGCCGCCGCCGGCCGCGGTCCAACTGCCTACAGCGCGCTGGATGCGACTGCAACGCGCGTCGCCCAGCGGCGCGACGCCATGGTGGGCATTGTCGGCGCGATGATCGAAGCGCTCGATTGGGTTGCAGAGGCGGAGGCTCCGGAGATCGCTCGCGTCGTCGCACCTAGATTTTCCGACGTCTCGTCTGAGGTGCTGCTCAGGAGCGTCACCCGATACAAGTCGCTCAGTCTGTGGTTGGATACGCCGGTGGTGCCTCCTGAAGCGCTTGATCGTCTCGCCGACGCGATGATCTCAGCCGGCGTGATGGAGCGCCATCCGGGCTATGCCGCCTGTATCGACGCTGACCTCGTCCTTGAAGCGTTGGAGCGACCGCGCATCGACGGGGCATAGCGTCGACGAGGGCCTCGTTTTGATGGATGCTCGGGCAGCGACTCGGCGTCACTACGCGCCCTTGACTGGAGCGGCTCGGGTGAATCCTTCCCCCCGACGCCGCCCGGTGCAGTAGGCAGGTTTCCACCGCGACCCACTACCGTGGCTCCCCGTCCTGAACCGCTCGGCGAGCGATTTGCAGCTCGCGTAGGTCTTCACGCGTCTCTGCGCGTGCGAACAACGGTGGGTCGATTGTCGCGCGCTCACCTGGCGAAGATGAAACTCGCGGCAATGTACATCTCACGCGCGGGCCGAAGACCGATGCAGTTTGCGCCCCTCATTCAGCTAAGTGCTTGCTTCCGAAAGGTCTCCAAGATCCGTAAGTCGCCCGGAGACCTCCGCAATTTTTGCCTGCAGATACCGCCGAATATGCCGTTTGTCTTGCCACTTCGGAGCAACACCTTCCCACAGACGCGTGTGGAAGCTCTTGAACCCGTCAGCTATCGTTGGCTCTGTAAGAACAAGGTCGAACTCAGTGGTCGTTCCATCATTGTTCTTCGGAAAAGTTTCGATGAACACATTGTCATTTTTGATTTCCCAAAATGATCTGGTGATGGACGTGTGGCTACGGTCAAGCAAATGCTCACTTTCGAATAAGCCGAGTTCATATTTGGGGTAGTCGAGCATTGCTAGGACCGTCGTGAGCCTTTCGAACGCCTCACGCAACGCCTGGACAGTGCTAGGAGCACGCCCTACAGTAACTTCGTCTTCATCGGGTGGAGCTGATCCACTTGAAGCAAGTCTCTCGATTGCATCCAGCGGACAGAGATCGCGAAATAGGTGTGAACCGATTTGTTTTCGAAACGATTCTAGTCTCTTTAATCGATGCTTCACTAAAACGTCCACTGGCAAATCTTTACCGGCATGATAGCCTAATTCATAGCGCTCCCACCATGGACTGCTCACGCTATATGTCGACGCGGGACGCGTTAGTGAACTGAGGCCATTCTTCAGCAAGTATCGCTCGCCTGGGCGAACTTCAGCATCAGTTAGCTTTGAATCAAATTGTAAACGTTCTCCTGTCACATTGCTGGAATATGCGCGAAGTAACAATTTCGCATGACTCTCGAGCTGAGCAAAGTGCGCCTGAATTAACTCGACCTCGGATGGATTCTTGGTCAATATTGCAGCGTCGCTCCGCGAATCGTGAGTCGTCGCATAAAAGGTAAGAGCACCAAGTCGAGGAATTACTAGGAGGTCATACGGAACATCGAGAAATCCATACCGGGGAAAGTAAAACGGTCTGTAGGTGCCCCGGTATCCAAGCAGATCCAGCATTTGGCTAACCAGCTCGGCCGAGCGGTTCACATCCTTGTCCAGACGCAATAGATGCTTGATGTGAAATCCCGAACGCACAGCACTTTGTAAAATCCTCCGCCAATCTTTTCGAGCGCCTGGGCTCAGGTGCGCGAACAGATCGTTCTCCCCTTGGAATGTCAGCAGGATGCAGCCACTCGTCTCTTCAATGCCTAGCTCAATCGCTCGGTCGATTAGTGCCATGCCACCCTCGAATGCGGCTGGCCCATTCCGTGCGCCATCTCGAGAGGGCAATCGATAGCGTTTATAGGCGCCGAGGGCCGCCGGTGTTGCGTTCAGAAGGTTTGGGATAGTCGCAGGAATCTTGGGGGCTGGGCGGCGTTGCTTCTCGGCGAGCGAATGCAGCTGCGCTGCCCGAAGGCGCTGCACTTCAGTGTCATCGAGGCCAAGCGCCTCGCTGACCTTTTCGAGGTGATCGGACCCTATCCCCGGAGTTCGTAGGCCTGAGAGCCATCTTCGGACGAGGGAAGAGTCCACAGACAGATGCTCTGCGAGTTGGGCCGACGTCCAACCGTGGTCGTTGAGAAGAAATCGAAGGACTTCAGCGAAGCTCTCTTGCTTCATACGGAGCGCGTCCTTCTATCGTGTGTGACACGTGGAACATTGATACCTGTCACAGTTCCAGAATTGTCTCTCGACAGCTCTGGCATGTCAACCTATGCTGCTGGTTGGCTGGGTCGCGCGACCAGCACATGACACGGGAGAGACTTCAGTACGAGAAGCCCGAATCTACGACGCCACCACACCACTGGATTCAGCAACGGGTTGGTTCCGCGTCGGCGTTGAATTACCGGACGGCAGTTATGGTGACTGTGCGTACGACGAGAATCGACCCCAGGATCGGGAATACGCGATCCAGACCGCTTATGAGCGGGCCAGAGCCAAAAGCTTCAGTCGATAAGTCGTTCACGCGGCAGCGCACTTAGCGCCAGTAGGGTACGGCTTGGAGGTTACTCCAGGCCGTACGTTCCTTTGCTTGCAACGCGTTGCTCGACTATGAACTGCCGCTAACTCAATGGGCGCCATGAGGCAGGCAACTACGTCCGACCAGCGGCCAGAAGCACAGTCTGACTACGAGGAGAGCTGATCGAGCCGCTCCTGATCCCAGCGCGTGGCCCCGGTCGTACGCGCGCCTAACCTCAGCGACGTCACCGTCAAAGCCGGCGATCAACACTACCCGGCACTGAAACACAGTCTGACTAAACAGAAAGCTGATCGAGTGCGCAGTCGTCTGGGGAGCGGTCTGGGCGCCAGCGCACGAACGCAACGGGAAAGCGCGCCCATCGCCCGAGATCGAGATTCGTCACACGGACCTCACAGACGATCTTGGCTTCGACGCGGCGCCACGGCGGAACGGCGTCATGCTGCCAGCGCGACTTGATTGCCGCTTCAGTTGGTCCGGCCTCGGCGAGTAGTGTGGCCAGTGGGCCGCCATCTTCAGCGCTGATGGGGCGCGACACGGCGAAGTGATGCAGGCGGCCATCGTCGTGGCGCAGTCCAAGCACCAGCCGCGGCGCACTGAGGTCGCCCGTGACGCCGACGACGACGCACTCGATCGTTCGCTGACGTTTGACCTTGACCCAATCACGCCCACGACCAGCCACATACGGACGATCCACGCGCTTGGCGACTACCCCTTCAAGCCCGGGCACCCCTAGCCACGCTTCAGCGACGTGAACGTCGAGCGACTGCGACACGACCTGAAGGCAACGATGGCCATGCGCCAGCAATTGCTCCAGTGCGCGACGACGGTCCGACAGCGGAAACGTCGTGAGTTCCTCGCCGTCCAACGCGAGCACATCGAAGACGAGCAAGATCGCGGGCTTTGATGCGACGGCCTGCCCGATGAACTTCCGAGCGAGCGTCAGACGCTGCTGCAGTGCGCCGAAGTCCGCCTGCCCACGCTCGTCCGCGATGACGATCTCGCCGTCGACCACCGTGTTGCACGGCAGAGACTCGGCTGCGGTGATGAGTTCGGGAAACCACGGGCCCAGGTCACGTCCGCTTCGACTGAGGAGTTGTGTCGCACCGTCCCGGCGCCATAGCAGACCACGGAAGCCGTCCAACTTCGGCTCGTACGCCCACCGCTCGCCCCGAGGTAGCCGGGCGTCGAGTTGGGCCAACATGGGCGACGGCGGGCTGGTGAACACGGCGCCGGAGGATAGTCCACCGGTCAACAGTGCGCACCACATCATCCAATCCCATGGCGTTGCCAACGTCATCGGCCGTGACGAGAGTTGTGCAGAGGCGCGGAGCGACCGTGGTCCGGGCGGGGCGGACTCGAACCCCCATCGCGACCGTTAAAGGCGGCCAACTCTACCGTTGAGCTACACCCGGATGGGCTGCGTGGGCAGGATTCGAACCTGCACGAAACCTGTTTCAAGGACAGGCGAGCTACCGATTACTCGACCACGCACCGGGGCCTGGAGGCGGGCTCGAACCGCCGACATTCGCGTTACGAGGGCGATGCTCTGGCCAACTGAGCTACCCAGGCAGGATTTTTGGGCTGGACTGGGAGGCGGGTCACAATCCGGTGCCGAGCTACAACGACTTGGACAAAAAGTGCCGGCGGCAGGACTCGAACCTGCAGTGCGCCTGGATGAAGGCGCGTCACGTTCTGGGCGTGGTGCGTCTACCTGTTTCGCCACGCCGGCAAGGGTCGCCCGTGTCGGATTCCAACCGACGGTCTCCTGGATGAAGGCCAGGCATGTTGGGGCGCTACAGCAACGGGCGATGATGACTGGTGCCCCCGCCAGGAGTTGACCTGGAACCGCACGGGTAAGAGCCGTTTGCTCTGGCCAATTGAGCTACGGAGGCAACTAACATACGCGGTCGGTGACGGAGGAATCGGACCTCCAGTGCTCTTCCGAGCGCCCGTTTTACGGACGGGCCGCGGGACCACCCGCATGTCACCGATGCTGAACAACGGTACCGACGGAGAGACTCGAACTCCCAGGTCACAGGCTCTCGACCTGCTGCGTTTACCACTTTCGCCACGCCGGCATTCGGGGCCCGACCGAGCGAACCCGCACGCTAGTCGCGGAAATATTCATTGCGCGGGGCGCCGTCAAAATCGGCCATCTCGCAAGCAGCACCGCTTGAAAGCGTTGTCCCGATCCGCACGGGCACGGATCATTGCGACCCAGCTTTTCCGATCAACTCCTTGTCGCCGTGGACGACGCGCTGCCCTCGCTTTACGCGCGACTCAGACGCGAAGCCTTTTCGACGCTTGCTGATCCGCTCAAAAGGACCACTCTGGAAACTGTGGATTGCGTATGGTGAGTCCTCCATGTCATGAAATGCGTTCCGGTTCCGCCAGCCGCGGACGACCAGCGGAACCGGAACGCCTAGGCGCGAACGAAGTCGGCCATGACCGACGGCACCGCGCTGTCGAAACCGACGACGTCGAGCGCACCCGCGTCGTCTGGATCGGCGATCGTGAAGCCGTTGGAGGTCATACCGACCACGATCAGCTTGGCGCGGATCGCCATCTTCTCCCGGTACTGCGCGAGCGCCTGCATCGGGTGAATCTTGCCGAACCACGTCTCGCTATCGGTGTAGACCACAAACACATCAACTTTCGCCTTGTGCTCGATAGCCCACAGCATTGGCAGCGCGCAGTCGGTGCCGCCAAATGGAATGCCGCTGATCGCGGCCACCACGTCGTCCAGGCGCTGGCGCGGGCTGATCGCCAGTGGGATCAGCTGGTGCGCAAAGCCGAGGAACGTGTGGTGCTGCTCGGTGGCTGCGGTAATGAGCGCCATCGCCGCCGAAGCGACACGCGGCGTCAGACCGGGTACACCGGCAACCGTGCCCATGCCCATGGAACCGGACACGTCCAGCGCCAGCAGCCAGCACTTGCCAGTTGGCTCGACATACTGAAACGTGGCGTAGAACGCCGCGTCCAGCGCGTCGATCACCTGTGGCACTGGCGTCCAGGTGCTCTTGCCGCGCTCACCCTTGCCCTGGGCGTAGGTCTTGAGCGCCGCGAGCACAGCGATCGGGTGGATACGCGCCGCGCGCAGTTGACCCGCGTCGCCGAGCCGCGCGACTATACGGCGCGATGCCTCGCCGCCTGGCACGAGCAGACCCACGCGGGTCAGCGTGGCCAGGTTGCGAATGAGCGCCGTGATTGGCATCTCGGTTTCGAGCAGCGCCTCCCACACCTCCGGTGCGGCGAGGAACTGCGTCGGGACCGCCTCGCGCGGCAGACGGTACTCGCGAATGAGCTGCACCGCCTCCGCCGTGGAGGTTGCGCGCTGGATGCGCTCGAACGCCCAGATCAGTCGCAGTGCTGGATCCGGGTGCGGCTCGTCGCCGGCCCAGTCCCAACCCTTGACGATCCAGTGGTAGAGCGCCTGGTGCTGCTCATCAGGAGCCTTCGGGTGTGCCAGGCGAAGCAGGTCGCGCTGCGCCCAGCCGTCGCGCTGACGGTACTTGACCGCCTGGTACGCCAGGCGATCCACCGGCTGCGCGTACCACGTCTGGACTGCGGTGCGAAGACCGCGACCCCAGCCGCGAAAACCCTCCACGTACTGCGCGAAGTGGAGGAGGTGCGCACCGGTGCGCGCCACCTTCGGCAGCACCTCGAGCGCAGCCTTGCGCGTTGCTGGGTCACCCTTTGCGGACGCAAGCGCGAGTGCAAAGAGTGCGGGATCGTTCTTCGGTGCGCGGCCGGCGGCCGAAATCTCGACGATGCGGCGGACCACCCGCGCGCCGTCAGCCTCGATCACGCGCAGGAGGGCCTGTGCGTTGTCGAGCGTCAGCTGGCGCTCGCCGATGTAGAACGTGCCGCCTTCGGTACCGAGTACCAGGAAGCGATCGAGTCGCCGCCAGTCGCTCACCTTCCAGGCGAAGCCGCCCGCCATGTTCGGCACCTGATTGGAGCCGAGGATCTTCTCATGCTGTGGCGTCGCGCGGGTCTGAACCCGGCGGAGCACGTGTGCAATTCGCGTCATGTCGTTTGTGGACACCTCCTTTCGCGTGGTGTTGTGGTGAATGTGGCAAGTTTGGGCGAGGGACTGCCGATTGGATCTCTCCCGTTGGAGCAGGTGACCCGTGGGGGTAAACGGAGACGGGTCCGGGAGGGTGGGCTTCGAACCCACTGGGTACCGAAAACCAACCTGCTTCGGCCCAAACGCCCGAGCCGGGCGACGCAGTCGAACCGGTCTTTTAGAAGTCGTCCAGAACACTCCGCTCCGGCCCACGAGCTGCGGGCAAATGCGGTGGACGATGCGGCGCCGAATGGCCGCGGTAGCCCGGCGAGATGAATTTTTCAGTCAGACAGGCAGGTGGTGCGACCTGGAGAAACCGCAATCGCGTGAGCGATCGCGGCGCCGGGATCGCGAAATTCCGGGTGGACCGCGCCGGTTGCCGTTCGCGGGTGGTAGCGATAACCAGGCTGCGTCGGCCCGTCTGGAGGGGATGGCAACATTCGAACTTACGACTGGTAACCCTCAACCGTCGGCCCAGATCGGGCTAGGTGGTGGTGAGGCGTTGTGTTCTGCCAACTGAGCTACATCCCCGAAGTGCAATCTCACGGGCGAGATAGCGCGGTTGGGAGCGTTGCAAGCGATATCCCCATCACTCCGGCCCGTGAGTGGTGATAAAACGGTGGAGGATGCCGGGACTCGAACCCGGACCGCGCGCTTTGAATGCGATAACCCGCGGCCGTCGGCCCCCAATGAGGCAAGGTGTGGTAGTGGGTGTTGTCGTGCTCGCCGTGAGCTTCATCCCCCGTCATTACGGTCGCGCGCTTGGAGAGCGGCAGGATTCGAACCTGCATAACCTTGCAGTCATTGCGTCCTGATAACCCTCGACCGTCGGCCCATCAGGGCAAGGTGTGGCAAGGGAAAGAAATTGCGCAGCGCGGGTACCAATTTTCGCCACGCTCTCCAATACGCGCGGTGGCCTGTGCGGGGATCGAACCCGCGCTTTCCCGTTTGAGGGACGGGTGTCGTTGCCAACTGGACCAACAGGCCGAGGCGCCTCGCAGCGGGAACGATCCGCTGGCCTCTCGTTCGACAGACGAGCGCTCTGCCACTGAGCTAGCGAGGCGGAATGGACCGGTAGGCGGTATTCGAACCCGCGATCTCCGCCATGGCAAGACGGCGCTCCAGGCCATGCGGATGGCGCGATCGGAGTCGAACCGATGAATTCAACGCTTTGCAGGCGTGAGCCTTGGCCGTTTGGCTACGCGCACATGGAGAAGGAGTTGCCTGGGATGGATTCGAACCATCACGTGGCCTGCTTCAGAGGCAGGTGGGCTACCGATTACCCCACCAGGCAAAGGAAGAGTCGGCGAGGGAGGATTCGAACCTCCGACCGCGCGGTTCCAAACCGCTCACGCTGACCTGACTGCGCTACTCGCCGGAGAAGTGGTGGCGTTGGCCACCAGAACGGCTCGCGCGTCGCCGCGCAAGCGAGATGAGGCGTCCTCGAAATCGAAACACGATGACAAGTCGTCGAGGACGTCGCACAACCCGCACGCGCGAACCGCGGTTGGACAATAGGCCGCCACCTCCTTTGTTGGTGACGGGAGTGTGAGTCGAACACACCACGGTGCCGCTTATGAGACGGCTGCTCACGCCGCTGAGCTATCCCGCCATGTGGGGTGCGCCCACGAGGAGTCGAACCTCGCGCCTCCGGCATCGCAAACCGGTGCTCTGTCCAGCTGAGCTATGGACGCGTACGGAAGCCCCGACAGGGATCGAACCTGCTGCCTCCTGGGTCGAAGCCAGGTGCTCTATCCAGATGAGCTACGGAGCCATACGACGAATTCGCGGTTGGCCTGGACGGGATCGAACCGGTCGACTTCCCCCATGTCGCGAGGGCGCTCTTCCGCTGAGCTACAGGCCAGAGGCTGCCGCCCCAGGATTCGAACCCGGACCATTCGAGTTAACAACTCGACGCGCTACCGTCTTACACCACGCGGCAGTGGAGGAGAGAAAGGGATTCGGACCGTTGCGCCAGCGCACCTGCGCTGACCTAACTGGGTAGCAACCAGGCCCCTTCAGCCAGATTCTCTCCAGGTACCTCACCGAGGAGGAGGGAGAGCGAGTCGAATGCTCATGCCGGTTCGTCGCCTGGATAAAGTTCCGTTTTCGAGACGGTGGCCCCTGCCAATGGGCGATCCCTCCATGTGTGTGCGATGTGGGTTGGTCCAGACGGGATCGAACCGCCGACTTCCTCGATGTGGGCGAGGCGCTCTGCCGACTGAGCTACGGACCAATGACCGCGGCACGGGTTGATGCCGTGCCGCGGCGGAGGGGCACGCTCGACCACCAGGCCCTCCGAACCGGGTGACCGCCGCGAAACAGATGGCACGCGCGGAAGGACTCGAACCTCCGACGAACCCGGTGTTGGAAGCCGGCGCTCTGCCGCTGAGCTACGCGCGTGTGGCCGGCGAGATCGGGATCGAACCGATGGCCTCCTGTGCTTCAGACAGGCGCTCTACGCATGCTGAGCTACTCGCCGATTTGAAGTGCTGAGTGGACCTGGCCGGTCTCGAACCGACCGCCTCCGCATTGCAGGTGCGGTGCTCTCCCGTACTGAGCTACAGGCCCA
>JAFAOS010000407.1 GCA_019247515.1 Chloroflexota bacterium
GGACGTGGTCGGGCTTGACGGCGAGCATCGCCTCGACGACGTCGTCCATGAGGGTGATGTCGCCGCGCAGGATCTGGACGCGCGCCTGGAAGTCGCGGTCATAGGCGGGCAGGGTCGGATTGATATCGAACGCGGCGACGTCGGAGACGTGGATCGGCAGCCGCATCGCGTCCTTGAACGGGAACTCGACGGGTAGGCCGCGCGCGGGTTCGGTGATGCACTTGACGTGGTCCGTGGAACCGCGGACTTTGTCCCAGCCGGTCACGTGGGCCGCGCGCAGGCCGGTGATCTGCATGTCGTACGCCGCGCTGTACCACTCCGCCTGGTGCTCGTTGTAGATCTTGGACGCGGCGTACAGGCCCTTGCCGTGGCGGAAGTCGGCTTCGACGACCGGTCGCACGCCGAAGTTCACCTGCTCGCCGTACACAGTCAGCGAGCTGGCGTACACGACGCGCTTGATGCCGCACAATCTGGCGGCCTCGAAGCAGTTGTCCATGCCGAGCACGTTCAGACGCACGCCGGTGTGCGGGTCCCCGCCGCCCATCAGGTAGGCGAGGTTCAGGACGTGGTCGGGCTTGACGGCGAGCATCGCTTCGACGACGTCGTCCATGAGGGTGATGTCGCCGCGCAGGACCTGGACCTTTTGAGAAAAGTCGCGATCGTAGGCGGGCAGCGAGGGGTTGATGTCGAAGGCGGCGACCTCATGTCCGCGCTCGACGAGCTTGCGAAGCACGCGGTTGCCGATGAAGCCGGTACCGCCGAACACCAGAATTTTCACGGTGCGACAACGGTAGCAGGGAGTCAGCTCCGCGATGCGGCAGGTCATGAAAAACCTCTCGAAGGGCTCCACCGTAGGTGGAATCGCTGAACCTGCGTTCGTCAGAGGGCGCTAGCTCACATTTGTGGCCGCCAAGTTTCGAGGTGACGGCAATACTTCTCTGGAGAGAAGCAGACTTTTTCAGAAATGTGTTAGACGTCGCCCAATACGGCGCGGAGCCGACCGTCGGCGGCGGTCAGTCGCTTGCGGGCTTCTGCTGGAGAAACGCCCAGACGTAGCGCGGCGATGGCTCCTTTCACCTCGCCGTCCGCGGCTGCCAGCGCTGCCTCGGCTGTCGCCGCGTCGACGTGGGCGGCTTGCTCCACCAGCCGCACCGCGCGCCGCCGCAGCTTTGCGTTCGTGGCCCGAACGTCGACCATCAGGTTGCCGTACACCTTGCCGAGTCTCACCATGAGCGCCGTGCTGAACGCGTTCAGCACCAGTTTCTGCGCGGTGCCGGCCTTCATCCGCGTCGAACCCGCGATCGCTTCAGGCCCGGTGTCGACTTCGATCGACACCTCCACGTACGCCGCCATCTCTGGCGCCGTCACGCACGCGAGCCCCACGCACAGCGCGCCCACCGATCGAGCGTGCGCCAGCGCACCAATGACCCAGGGTGTCCGGCCGCTGGCCGCAACGCCGAACGCCACGTCCTCGGCGCGCAGGTCCGAGGCGGCGGCGGCGCCCGCCAGCCGGTCATCCTCCGCCCCCTCGACCGCCACCGCGAACGCGGACGTGCTGCCCGCCAGACGGCCGACGTAGCGCTCGGGAGGGACGCCGAAGGTCGGCGGCAGCTCGACGGCGTCCAGCATCGCCAATCGCCCCGAGGTCCCCGCGCCAAAGAGCACCACCCGACCCCCGCGCTGCCAGCGCTCCAGCGTCAGATCGACCGCGCGCGCCAGGGCTGGCAGCGCGGGGCGCACGGCCGGAGCCACGCGCTGATCTTCGTCGTTCAGCAGCTCGAGCACGCCCCGGGTCCCGAGTCGGTCGATCTCCGCCGTGCGCGGGTTGGTCTGCTCGGTCAGAAGTCGATCCAAGTCAGACTGGGCGCTCACGGTGTGCTCACGGTACTTGCCCGTATGATCTCGAGCGATGGCGCGGCTGTTCATTGGCACTTCGGGATGGAGCTACCCCAAGGGCCAGGGCGCCTGGGACAACCTCTTCTACCCCGCCAAGCTCGCCGACAAGGACAAGCTCGGCTTTTATGCCAGCTTCTTCAACACGGTCGAGATCAACAGCTCGTTCTACCGTCCGCCGAACCAGTACGCGGCGCGCGCCTGGGCCTCGAAGGTGCCGGACGGCTTTCGCTTCACGGCCAAGCTCTGGCAGAAGTTCACCCATCCCAAGATGTTCGAAAAGGCCACTGGCCAGGACTGGCGCGTCCAGGACGAAGACTTTTCGATCTTCGAAGAAGGCATCGGGCCACTCGCCGAGGCTGGCAAGCTGGGACCCCTCCTGGCCCAGTTTCCGACCAGCTTTCGGCCGGACGACGCGCGGCTCGAGTATCTCGAGGACCTGATACAACGCATGCGTGGCGCGGGATTCTCGCTCGCCGTCGAATTGCGCCACCGCGACTGGACCGAGTCGGAGGGGACGCGCGCGATCCGCGCGTTCATGGAGCAGCAGCACGTCGCCTGGGTAATGATCGACGAGCCGCGCTTCAAGACGTCGATTCGGCACGTGCCGCTGACGAGCGACACGGCCTACTTTCGCTTTCACGGTCGCAACTACAAGAGCTGGTGGAGCCACGCCGAGGCGGAGGATCGCTACAACTACCTCTACACGCCTGAGGAAGAGCGCCATCTGGCCGAAGACGTGCTGGAGGTCTCGGAGCGCACGTCCGAGACGTACGCGTTTTTCAACAACCACTACGGCGCGAAGGCGGTGGTCAACGCGGTCGACCTGCAGCGTTTGCTGGATCAGCCGGCCCTGCAGCAGCCACTGCCTGAGGCGCTGCAGGCGCTGTATCCGAGCGCGTCGCCGACTCTGGACTAAATCCGCTTCCAGTAAATGATCGTGCCGCACAGGCCGCCGTGCGGCTTGTAGGCGTAGTCCGGAATCACGCCCGCGCGCACAAAACCGAGCTTTTCGTAGAACGGGCCGGCGCCTTCCTCTTCGGCCGTGTCGAGCGTCAGCAGCGTGCGTCCGCGCTCGACCGCGATGCGCTCGGCCTCGATCATCAGCGCGCGGGCGATGCCGCGGCCCCGCCGATCGACGCGCGTCATCATTTTTGCGATCTCGCCGCGGTGGGGCTGATTGGGCGGGCAGTCGAGCAAGAGGGTGACGGTGGCCACCAGCCGGCCAGATTCCAGCGCGCCGAGGACGACGCGCTCGCCGGCGTCCGCGGCGCTCAGCGACCGGGTCCAGAAGGCGGCCGCGACATCCGGCGCGAGTGGATGCATGAAGCTGACCGAGCCGCCGGCGGCGACCGTCTCCCTGAGCAGGTCGGCCAGGGCAGCCACCGTCTCGGGCGTACAGGTCAGCGGGACGATGTCCAGGGTGCTCATCGGTGCTGAGCGAGAAAATCGAGCACCAGGCGATTCCATTCCTCGGGGTGCTCCCAGTGGATGCAGTGGCCGGCTTCGCCGATGGTGACGAACTCGTGAACGGCGATGTGGGCAGCCATCAGACGCATGAGCGACGGTGGGGCGAGGAGGTCCGCGCCACCCGCGATCAGGAGTGTCGGCGTCGTCAACATGGCCAGGTTGACGAGCGAGATGTTGCGGCTCATGCGCTGACGCGCCGAAGCCGGCGGCTCGCCGGCAGCATGGTGAATCTTCCGCCAGCGTTCCACGCCGTCAGGATTGCGGACGCGATAGGACGGGCCAAGCTCGCGCAGCTCGATCGGCAGCGCACGAATTGGGGCGCTGACCACGCGCTCGCGGATGGCGGTGTACGTCGGGTCGGCGATGCCGCCCTGACTGCCGCTGAGCACGAACGCCTGCAGCCGGTCCGGGAAGCGCACGGCGAAATCCAGTCCCCCGAAGCCGCCGTACGCGGCGGCTACCAGCGCGAACTGCCGCAGGCCGAGGTGGTCGACCAGGGCGAGAAGGTCGTCGCTCATGCAACCGGCGTCGGTTGCACCTGGTTCGGCGTGTGAGCGGGCCCAGCCGCGAAGGTCGTAGGTGATGCAGCGGTAGCCGGCGTGCACGAAGGCCTCGAGCTGAAACTCCCAGGCGTCCGCCGAGCCGGAGGCGGGATGCATGAACACGACGGGACTGCCCACGCCGCCCGCGTCACGGTAGTACAGGGAGGCGCCGGGGACGGCGAGGACGGCCATAGTGTCGCGGGTCAGGGTACCGGATGAGATTGCGCGGTCCGAGCCGACAAGATCAGGGCGGCGGGGTGATCGACGCCCTCTGGACGCGTTAGCATCGACAGTCCACGAGACACGACTGATGTCCGACGACGGCCTGCCGCGGACGCGCACAATTCTCGTTGCCCTCGACCTGACGCCCGCCGGCGAGGTCAAAATCCCTGTCGCCGAAGAGTATGCGCGCGCCCTCGACGCGGACGTCCTTCTGCTCCACGTCCTGCGTCCCGGCGACATCGACCCGGCGACGGTCTCATCCACCGAGGCCCAGGCGCGCACCTATCTGGATACCTTCGGCGCGCGGCTGCGCGGCGCGGGCATCCACGCCGAAGGCGTGATTCGCAGCGGGGCCATCTCCGGGATCATCATCGAAGAGGCGCTGATCCGCGACGTGTTCCTGATCATCCTGGGCACCAACACGCGACGGGTCCTGTCGCGGGCGGTGCTGGGCAGCGTGGCCGACCAGGTGGCCCGCGCCGCGCCCTGCCCGGTCATGCTCGTGCACCCGCAGGGCGACAAGCTCGAACGCCAGCAACTGCGCTGCTTCCACCAGGACGCCGAACGCGCCGGCGTGCTGGTGCAGCGCGACCTCGGCGTGCGCACGATCGAGGTGGCCCGCATCGTCGGCAGCGTTGACCGTTGCCTCGAGCTCGGGCTCGATTTCCGGCCACCCGAGCGACGTCGGCGTCGCCAGGACGAACAGCGCTTCGACCACGTGCGTCGGGCAGTCGACGCGGGCACGGGCATGCCACTGATCGAGGTCTACAAGCTGGGCTTTGGCTATTACGTGCTCGATGGCCACCATCGCGTCGCGGCCGCGCTCGAGCGCGGGCAAATTGAGATCGACGCGCACGTGGTCGAGTACGTCCCGTTTGCCGACGCGGAAGCGAGCGAGCGCTTCGCGGCACGCCACGCGTTCGAGCACACGACCGGTCTGACAGAGGTGGGCGCGTCGCACCCGGCCACGTACACCGTCCTGCTGGAGGCGATCGAGCGCTTCCGCGCCGAGCAACACCTGGACGATCTTCAGCGCGCCGCCCGCCGCTGGTTCATGGAAATCTACCGTCCGTTGTGGGAGGCCGTGCGCGCGCGCCAGCTCACGGCCGCGTTTCCGGGCGATCGCTCGGCTGACCTGATAGCGCGATTAGCGTCCTGGCGCGAGGACGAAGCGCCGGACCTCGACTGGCCGACCGCCCTCGACCGTTTCGTGGACGCTCAGACTCCGACGGGCAACTCGAGCGCCAGCTCGCGAAACGGGTAGACGTTGATCACATCCGTCTCGCCGACTCGCGTGACCGTCGGGGCGCGTCGGTCGTAGAGGTGCACGTGACCGTGCAGGTGATAGCGCGGCTTGAAGCTCCGAATCAGCCAGTTGAACGCGTCGAAGCCGGTGTGGCAGAGGTCGGGCTTGTCGTGGACGCCGCGCGGCGGCGCATGGGTAACCAGGACGTCCAGAAAGCGACCGTAGCGCAGGCGATTCAGCATCATCCACGGCACCAGCGCGTGCACGGTGGCCTGCATCTGGGCTTGAGAGGCCTGATACGCGCCTTTGCTGTAGCGCAAACAGCCGTCGAATCCGGCGAGTAACAGGCCGCTGGGCGTTCGCACGCCGCGGCTGCCAATCCAGTGCGCGCCACACTGGCTGAAACCTTCCGAGCCGTACAGCGGTGGCGCCGCGTCGTGGTT
>JAFAOS010000377.1 GCA_019247515.1 Chloroflexota bacterium
ACGTGGTCGTCAGTGTCGCGAATGACATCGCCATCGGCATCCGCTTCATCGCGAACGGCATCGTCCAGGTGTTCAACCAGGTGTTGCAGACGCTCGACAACGTGGTGGCGGCGATCGGCTCGTTCTTCAAACAACTGGCGATCGACACCGAGAACGCGATCCAGGCGCTGGGCGTCCTGTTCAAGTTCGACGAGATCATCAAAACGCACAACTTCTTGAAGAACGAGTTTCTGACCAGCGTGAATGGCATCGACGGCGATCCGGTCCACATTGGCTTCACCAGGGCGGTCAATGACAATGTCATACCGGAGTTCAACAGCATTTTCGCCACGGCCGAAAAAACGGTCAGCGACTGGTTCACGAAGCTGGCCGGCGACGTCACCGGCGCCAGGATCAACCAGCTTCAAGGTCAGGGAGCGACGACCCACACCCTGTACTCGGTCGCGCCGAAGGATGGCAGCCAGCCAACGTCGCAGACCACGCAGTGCTCCTGGGGCATGCAAAAGTTCAAGGCCGGTCTTCCCGGCGCGCGCGGCGGCAGGCAAGCCACGGCGCTGGTCGGGCAGGCAAGCCCAGCGTGGGACCCGACAAACTTCCAGAAGTTCATCGACAACTTCGTCAACAAAGTCGCCACCGACCCGGTGCTGAAGAGCAAGTGGGATGCGGTGCAGCAGGGCGCCCAGGGACTGAGTCACGCGGCCTCGGTGTCCGACTTCCTGACGCAGGCGCTGGGCGAGCTGCTCAACACGCTCGCCCTGCTCGTCGACGGCGCGCTGACCGTCACCAACGCCTTCCTGGTTGGCTTCCTCGGGCTGATCGACGGGCTTGTCGAGCTCTTGCTGGGCTCGGGTCCGCAATCGACGGGGCTGCTCACCGAGCGCATCGACATCCCGGTCCTGACCTGGCTGTATGAAAACGTGATCGTCCCGGGCGGAAAGTTCACACTCCTCGACGCGGTGACGCTGGTCGCGGCGATCCCCGTCACGCTGTTGTGGCGCATCGCGGAAGGGCAGTGGCCATCGCAAAGTCTCAACAACGCGACGTCAGTGGGTGCGACCCCAGCCGAGATTCGCCGCCGCGTCGTGGCGGTGTATGGCGCCATCATGACGGTGGGCTCGGGTTTCATCAACGGGCTCTCAGATGCGTTGTTCGGCCAGGCAAATCCACCGGAGGATCTCACCAGGGATGTCACTATCGAATCGCTGGCCTTCGCGCTGGGCACCGCCGTGGCGAACTTCCCGCTACTTGCCAGCGCGAGGCCCGCTCCGCTCGAGTGGGTCACCTGGGTGTACGGCATGTGCGCCAGCGCCGTGAACCTCTTTGGCCTGAGCTCCTTGCTCAAAACGGGACAGGCCGTGTCCGGCAAATTGACCTCCGGCATCACCTCGGCCTTGAGCATCTTGCAGCTGATCCTGGTCGCCGACCAGTGGGCCAATCAGCCATCTCACAACGTCCTGGACGACGTCAATTTCGGATTCGATCTCGCGGCATGCATCGTCGGCGTCTTGAATCCCGTCAAGTTCCTGGGCGAGCAAGCGGCGCTCGTCATCGGCGCCCTCGACGCGGTCATGGGGTTGGCGCTGGGAATCCTCCAGATTGTGGATGCCTTCGAGCGCAAGGGCGCCGCCACGCTGCCCGCCGCGCTGCCAGCGGGCTGACGCGCGCTCCTTGACGCATCAAACGAGTTCCGCGAGCGCCTCATCGAGCGCTTCGTCCGCGCTGAGGGCGTACCCCGCCGCGAGCGCCGCCTCGAAGTCGTCCTCCGACAACTGCTCGGCGATGTCAGCCATCAATTTGTCCCAGAGGTCGCGATTGAGTGGAACCAGGGTGTCGCCGATACTCTCGCGCAGCGCGTCCGAGGCCCCGGCCAGACGTGCCGCTCGTACCGGCCGATCCTGGGCGATGGCCGCAATGGCCAGTACGGCCAGGCCATGATGGAGGAAGGTGATGTTGCCGATTGTGCGGTGGCCGAGCAGCCCTTCGGCCACCACCTGCGCGCCCTCCTTAACGTCGCCGCTCACCGTCAAAACCGTGCCCAGCATGGTGAGCGCCATGGCCACGAACCGCACATCTTCCAGTTGCCGATACAGTGCCAGGCTCTCCTCCAGTAAGGCGCGCGCCCGCTCCAGCTCGCGGACATAAGCGACTGTGACCCCCAGGCTGAGCAGCGCCAGCGCCGTCCCTCGCGCGTTGCCGAGTGCGCGCTGTGCGGCCACGCTCTTTTCGAGCAAGGCAGCCGCCTCGTCGTACCGACCCCGTCGCCATTCGAGGGTGCCGAGCCAGGCTACCGCCTCGGCAGCGCCCGCGGCGTCGTCCAGCTCGTGGCTGAGCGACAAGCTCTGCTCGAACCAGGCCTGCGCCGCGTCGAATTCGGCCTGCCACTGGGCGAGCTGGCCCGCGGCCTGTACCGCGTCCCGTCGGCGAGCGAGCGCAATCGAGCCGGCGCGCGGCGCCGCCAGCGCCGCCTCGAGCGCGCGGCGCCCCTCGCTCAGGTGAGCGCGAGCCTCCCACAGCGGGGCGAGGGCAATGACCAGCCGCAGCTCGCGTTCGTCGGCTTGCGCCCGCAGCCAGCGCAGCGCGGCCCGCATGTTGTCGTACTCGCGCTCCAGGCGATTGAGCCACTCGACCTGGTCGGGACCGCTCAGCCGCGGGCGGGCGCGCTCGGCCAGATCGAGAAACCAGGCGCCATGCCGCTCGAGGGCGGCCGCCCGGTCGCCCGAGCCGGCGAGCTGCTCTTCGGCATACTGCCGCACTGGCTCGAGCAGCCGATAGCGCGCCGTCGCGGCGTCGCTGTCGACCAGCACCAGGGATTTGTTGGCGAGCTGGGCGATGACGTCCAGAACACCTTCGGACGGCAGGTCCTCGCTCTGACACACCGCCTCGGCGGCCTCCAGCTCGCAGCCGCCGGCGAAAACGGCCAGTTGCCGGAACACCGACTGTTCCACTTCCGTCAGCAGCTGGTAGCTCCAATCCAGGGTCGCACGCAGTGTCTGCTGGCGCGCCGGCATCGTCCGACTGCCGCCACCGAGCAGGCTGACCGCGTGGTGGAGCCGCGTGACCAGCTGTTCGAGCGAGAGCACCTGGAGTCGCGCCGCCGCCAGCTCCAGCGCCAGTGGGATGCCGTCCAACCGCGTGCAGACTTTGGCCACGGCCGGGGCAGTCTCAGCGCTGAGCTGAAAAGTGGGGTTGAAGGTGTGCACCCGGGTGACGAAGAGCTGCACGGCCGCATACTCGGCCAGCTCGTCCACGGTCAGCGCGGCGTCGGGCTCGGGCACCGCCAGGGCGGTCAGCCGCATCACGCGCTCGACGGGCACTTGCAACGGCTCGCGGCTGGTGGCCAGCACGCGCAGCCCAGGGCACGTGCCGAGGAGCTGGTCGGCGAGCTGCGCGCACGCCTCGAGCACGTGTTCGCAGTTATCGAGCACCAGCAACGCCGACTGGTACGCGAGGAATCGCGCCACCGCTTCGATCGGCGATGTGGACGGGTTCTCGGGTACGCCAAGCGCGGCGGCGATCGTCTCCGGCACCAGCGCCGGCTCCGCCAGTGGCGCCAGCTCCACCAGCCAGGCAGCATCGAAGTGCTCCTGGAGCTCGGTGGCGGCGCGGAGTCCGAGCGCGGTCTTCCCCACGCCACCCGGTCCGACCAGCGTGAGCAGCCGCACCGACGACTCCGCCGGACCGAGCCACGCGCGGGCGCTGGCGAGTTCCGCGTCGCGCCCGACAAGCACGGTCAGCGACGCCCGCAGCCGTGGTTGACCGGGCTGCAGGGATGCGCCAGGTCGCGCTGGTGGCGTTTGCGCCCCGCTCACGGCTGGGCGACGCGCCGCCCAGACGAAGCGGCTGTGCTCCTCAGCCGACAAGCCGAGCGCGTCTGAGAGCGCCTTGAGCGTGCTCGCGTAGGGCGCGCGGCGAACCCCGCGTTCGAGCGCGGCGACGCCCCCGGTTGCCAACCCCGCTTTTTCCGCGAGTCCTTCCTGGGTGAGCCCGGCGCGCAGGCGAAAGCCGCGCAGTTGTTCGGCGAAGGGTGGGCCCTGATCGTTCATGCGAGATCAGACGTGAGCAACTGCCGATAGTAGCGCTCCTCGCCGTGGCGGCGGCCAGGTGTGTGGGCCAAGTGTTTGGCAACTGTTCGGGTGCGCTCGACCGCCGCCGACTGTGCGGGCAGATGGTCGGGCAGCGTGACTGTTGGGCCGAGCGACCGCACCGCATGCTGGTGTCACGCGAACGGTTCGGAACTCCCGAACGTGACACCCAGCAGGAGGTAACCAATGACTACGTACGACTTCGCGCCGACTCTCGCCCAGGCCACCTCGGACCTGTCGACAGCTCCCGCGGCGAGCGCGGAGCGAGCCCGCGCCGGAGTGCGAGGCGCCGGCCTCGTGGGTCGATTCAACGACTGGCTTGCCGTGCTGATCACCAGAAGCGTTGGCACCACGTGGGCCGCGTATCTGTTCGTGCTGATCGCGCTTGTTTCCCTGCCGCAGGCATTCGCCGCGTTTGTGGAGGGCGACACCGTGACCGGCATCGCCTGGTTCTCGCAGTCATTTCTGCAGCTGGTGCTGCTTCCCATCATCCTGGTGGGTCAGAACGTGATCAGCACCACCCAGGACGCGCGCGCTCAGGAAGCTGAGCTGGAGCACGCGGCAGCCCTTCAGACGCTCCTGGACCAGCAGCGTCAGCTTCTTGAAGCCCAGCAGAACCTGTTTACGCTCGTGGCGTTCCGACGCGGCTAACCCATGCACTACTCCACTTTCAACGCTCTACGTTCTGCCGAGGTCGCGTTCAGGCGCGCCCGACCCGGCGCCCTGCGGCTCGCGGCGTTCGGCCTGTCCTGTCTCCTGGCAGTCGGACCCCAGGTCCAGATCGCCGCGGCGCAGCCCGCGCCGCCCATTCCAACTCAGCCTCTCACCATCCAGGGCGCCCCCGCGCCCGACTACACCCTGCGCCCCACGGCCACGCCGCCGTCATCCGGGGTCGAGGTCGTTTCCTGCGGCGGCCAGAACCGCATCTTCCAGAACTGCCCCATCGATGGCCCCACGGAGATCCGTCTGGAGAACCAGGCGATCGACGCCGTGCTCGCCCTCCACCAGCTGCCCGCCGGCGACCGAGATCGCGTGCTGGCGTGGGCCCGTAACGACGTGCGCGCGGCGTTGTTCGCCAACCTGATCGTCGCCTACAAAAAGCCCGCTGACCAACGCACGGCCGACGAAGCCGCCGCGGTCGCGCGCCTGACCCAGGCCGTGCGCCAGAAGCGGGTGGACGCTGCCGATGTCGCGATCGGCGAGTACAACAAGTGGGCCCAGAACCCGTGTGCGTACTCGCCGCCGGCGGGCTTCAGCTACGATCGCGGCACCGCGTGCGCCCGCGGCGCAAACCAGCTGTTCGGCCGGCCGAACCCGCCCTCGCGCGCCGACTTTCAGGCATACGGCGCCGCGGCGGCCTACGCAACCTATGCCTCCGACGCGTCGCTGCGCGCCCTCTCGGGCGACACCGCCAGGGCCTACGGCACCCTCGCCGGGCTCGGCGCGGCGGCGGCCGCCGGCGGGGTCGCGGCCGCGGTGGGCGCGGGCCTCACCGTCGGCACGTTGACGGCCATCCAGCCTTTTCTGATCTCGACCATCCTGGTCAGTGGGTACGGGCTCGGTGTGCTCGGCTCGTCCGGGGCCGCGCTGGCGACCAGCGCCTCCGCCGCCACGGCGGCCAGCTCCTCGGGTGCCCTCGGCGCGATCTCGCTCGGCGGTCCGGTGGCTATCATCGCCGCGGCCGTCGTGATTGGAGTAGTCCAGGGCGTCAACGTCGTCAACGCGGCCGAGCTTCCAGCCAGGCTCCAGGGCGACCTCAGCGTGGCCCAGAACTACGACCCGACGAGCGCCCTTGCCTCGTCGGACGCGGACACCAGTGCCAGGGCTACGCAAGAGCTGTACGGCGCGTTCCTCGCCCTGACGCTGCCCGACTACCCCGGCGGCGGGGCCGTGCCCGCGCCCCAGCCCAGCGACACGCCGCTGGTGATCGGCGGGGTGCCGACCAGGTCGATGCAGTACCTCGCCTGGGACAACTCGCGCCACAGCGCTCGCCTGAGCGGTGGCTGGTGGGTCGACACCGACGCCGTCGGGAACGCGCGCCTGACCCTGACCGTCGACTATCTCGAGCCGAGCGGTCGGGGTTGGACGGCCGGGCGCCTGGGCAACCAGTTCCAGACCACCAGCCCCGGCGGCGCCAACACGGGGCTCGTCGACGCACTCACCTACCAGAACTGGCAAGGCGGCGCCGAGACCGCCAGCCTCCCGTCGTCCAACGCTCCCGTGGCGTCGGCGCGCGTGGCGAAGGGTCCATACGTGAGCGTGGACCCGGGCAGCTGGACGCTGACGCCGCACGCGAGCACCACGCTCCAGGTGGACGCCTCCGCTGGCACCCGCAACCTGGGCGCCTGGACCGTGGACGTCACCTACGATCCGGCTGTCGTCCAGGTCAGCCAGTGCGTGCTCGCGGCGCCGGGATCGTGCAACAAGCACTTCGCGCCCAACACGATCCGCATCGAGGGCGGCACCACCAACCCGCACGTCGGCCCGCGGACCCTGGCCCACCTCACCTTCACCGCCGTCGGCGAGCGCGGCGCCACGAGCACGCTCAGCGTCGCAGCGCCACGGCTGAACGACTCGACCGGCGCGCCGCTGACCGCCACGCTCAACCCCGGCCGGATCACGATCGAGTAAGCCGGCGCGCGGCACGAGAGCTGCCACCCTGCGGCGTGCATCGTCCCTTCAGCCGAGCACGCCGCCAGCTCGCTTTGCCTCAACAGCTCCGGGGCCGCTTCGACCACCGCGATTTCAGCGTGGTCAACCGCGATCCGCCACCGACCGTCGGCTTCGAACCTCAGCC
>JAFAOS010000378.1 GCA_019247515.1 Chloroflexota bacterium
TCTCTATAGAGACCTCCGCGGACGGGTGCACCACGCCGAGCACGAGCCAGAAGGCGGCGGACGAGAAGTCACCCGGCACCTCCACATCCACACACTTCAGCTGTTGAGGCGGCTCTATGGTGACCGTCCGACCATCCGTCACCACGCCCGCGCCCATCGCGCGCAGCAGTCGCTCGGTATGGTCGCGGGTCGTGGCCGTTTCCACCACCCGCGTGGGCCCGTTCGCGAACAATCCCGACAGCAACAGCGCGGACTTCACCTGCGCGCTGGCCACCGACGGACGATGCTCGACCGACTCCAGGTGGCTGACGGGCGAGATGGCCAGCGGCGGCAGCCGCCCGCCGTCGCGCGCGTCGATGTGCGCCCCGGCCTGTCGCAATGGCTCGACAATGCGCGCCATCGGTCGCCGCCGCAGCGAGCCGTCCCCCGACAACACCGAGAAGACGCCCGCGCCCGCCAGCATGCCGCACAACAAGCGCATGCTCGTGCCGGAGTTGCCACAGTCCAGCACATCGGTAGATTCGGCGAGGCCACGCAGCCCGCGCCCGGCCAGTTCGACCCGATCGCCCTGGCGCTCGATCTGCACGCCCAGACGGCGCAGACAGCTCAGGGTTGACTCGCAGTCCGCACCCGGCGAGAAATTGGTGATCGTGGCACGCCCGTCGCCGAGCGCGTTGAACAGCGCGGCGCGGTGGGAGATCGACTTGTCGCCCGGCACGCGCAGCGTCCCGCGGATGCAAGTCTCCCTCTCCCCCTGGGAGAGGGGCGGGGTGAGGGCCCGGCTGACGCTCAAACCGCCGCGACCGCCAGTCGCTCACTGGTGGCGCTGGCTCGCGGCCGGGCCAGCGGACGGCCCACCGCCGCGAGCACCTGCTCGAGCGTCGCCATCAGCTCTGCGAAACCTTCCAGCGTCAGCGACTGTGGTCCGTCGGACAGGGCCGTCTCGGGCTGGGGATGGACCTCGATGATCAATCCGTCCGCGCCCGCCGCGGCCGCCGCCAGCGCCATCGGCTGCACCAGGTAGCGATGCCCCGTTCCGTGACTCGGGTCGGCGATGATCGGCAGGTGGCTCAACCGCTTGATCAGCGGGATCGCGCTCAGGTCAAGCGTGTTGCGTGTCGCCGTCTCGAAGGTCCGGATGCCGCGCTCGCACAGGATGACGTTGGGGTTGCCCGCGTGCATCACGTACTCGGCGGCCATCAGCCATTCCTCGATCGTCGCCGACAGCCCGCGCTTGAGCATGCACGGCTTGTCTGAGCGACCGATTTCCTTGAGGAGGGGGAAATTCTGCATGTTGCGGGCGCCGATCTGCAGGACGTCCGCCGTTTGCGCCACGCGCTCGACCTGGCCGGGCTCCATGACCTCGGTGATGATCGGCAGCCCCGTCTGCGCGCGGCCTTCTTCCAGCAGGTCGAGACCGTCTGTGCCCAGTCCCTGGAAGGCGTACGGGGAGGTGCGCGGCTTGAACGCGCCGCCACGCAGGAGCGTGGCGCCCGAGGCCGCCACGCCGGTAGCGGTCTGCACGAGTTGTTCGCGGCTTTCGACCGAGCACGGGCCGGCCATGACCACGAACTCGGGGCCGCCGATCCGCTGACCGCCGGCGGTGACCACGGTGTCCAGGGGTCTGAAATCGCGACTGGCGAGCTTGTACGGGCGCGTGATGCGCGTGACGCGGTCCACGCCAGGCAGGACTTCCAGCGATTCCAGCAGGTCGTCCGGGAACCCCGTGCCGATCACGCCGATGACGGTGCGCTGCTCGCCTTTGGAGATCTGCGCCTTCAGGTTGTGCAGCCGCAGGACCTCGACGACGTGCTCGATGTCCTCCGCGGTGGCGCCCGGTTGCATGACTGCGATCATTCCTTCTCCTTCTGGTCGAAAACCACAACAAAAAAGCGGCCCTGGTGGGGACCGCTCGTGCGTGACAGAACTGATTGGCGCCGCTAGCGTTGCCGCCGCAGCCCCGTCACGCGGGACATAAACGAATACGAGTAGGCCTGCTGCCTCATTCTGGCCGCGAGTATAGGCAGGCGCCCCGCCAGTGTCAAACGCCGTCGAAGAACGCGATCACGCGGGCAAGGTAGGTCTCGGGCTCGGTCGCGTAGCTCCGCACGTGGCCGGCGCCGGGCACAAACAGCGTCTGGGCGCCGGCGCCGTAGGCGGCGGCGAGGCGGTAGCCGTGATCCACGGGCACCGTGGCGTCCGCCTCGCCGTGGATGACCAGCAGTGGGACGCCTCTGGCCGCCAGCGACGGCACGCCGTCGATGGGTCGGATGGCGTAGGCGTCGATCCCCACCAGCGGTCGGGCGAGCAACACCATGCCCGGCGTGAAGATGCCCGGCAGGCCGCTGTACCTGGGTACCTGGTCGGCGAGCAGGCTCGCCAGCTCGGCGTAGCCGCTGTCCTCGACGATGGCGTGCACGCTCGGCTCGTTGGGCGCCAGCAGGAGCGCGGTCGACGCGCCCATCGAGTAGCCGAGCAGGTCGGCGCCGTCCGTGACCAGACCGCGTTGCTGCAGGAAATCGATGGCGCCGCCTACGTCCCGCACCTCCAGGACGCCGAGCGTGTAGCGCACACCCCCCGACCTGCCGCTGCCGCGCAGGTCGAACAGCAGGACCGGGTGCCCGTCGCGCACGAGCGCGGCGGCGATCTCGAGCAGATGGCCGTCGGCCTCGCGGGTGCGGTCTGACGCCCGGCCGTGGACGGCGACGATCGGGCGCCGCGCGGGCGCGTCGGCGGGCGGCAGGAGCAGCCAGCCATCGAGCGGGATGGCGTCGACGCGGCTCGGGAAGGTGACTGACTCGAAGGCAAGCCCGTACTGTTCGGGGGAGGAGAGGAAGGGTTGGCGGCTGGGCTCGGTCAGGACCAACGCCATGCGCCCGCAGATCACGACGTACGCGACGACGGCCACCAGCGCGACCAGCACGACAACTTGCAGTGACCGACGCCCGAGCGTCCGTCGTCGGGCGCCGAGCCGCTGGCCCCGGCGCCCGACGAAGTGGCGTTGTTCCTGTTCCCCAGCGCGAGTCACCATGGACGTGCCAGGCGACCTCGAATCGGGCGGTCGACGACAACGGTGAGCGGTGCGCGAAGCTCCCCAGGCATCCGGGTGCGACGTAGTAAACGACCGAACGCCACGCGTCGGCAATGGGTCATGCCGCCAACCTTTCGGCTGGCGCGCTGGCGCCGCCGTCTCGCGTTCGGTATCGTCGCGCTGATCCTCGTGTGGGCGACCTCATGAACCAGCTTCGGCAGACGGCGGCCGTCGCCTCCACTAACGAGGCGCCGCCGTCCGTGGTGACCTCAGAGGTGCATGCGACGACGCTCAGGACCCGCTCGCGTTTCCGCGCGGTGCGAAGAGTCAACGCGACGACCTACGAGCAAATCTTGCTGATCAGCGCCGTCGCGACCGTCCTGGGACTGCGCGCCTACCTGGAAGCAACTGGCTACCCGAAGGTCGGCGGCAACGGGCTGCACATCGCGCACATGCTCTGGGGCGGCTTGCTGATGCTCGTCGCGCTGGTCATGCTGTTTTCGTTCGTCGGCGCACACGCGCGCGTCCTCGCCGCCTGGGCAGCCGGGATCGGCTTCGGACTGTTTATCGACGAGCTCGGAAAATTCATCACTTCGGACAACGACTACTTCTTCCAGCCGACCGTCGGCCTGCTGTACATCCTGTTTGTGGCGTTGTTCCTCACCTTCAGAGCGCTGGACATACGGCGGCCGCTGGAGCCAGGTGAAGCCCTCGCCAACGCCGCCGACGCGCTACCCGACCTGGTGATTGCGGGCGCGACGCCCACCGGCCGTGCCCGCGCACTCGGACCGCTCGAGGCGAGCAGGACCGTCGGCCCGCTTGCCACGGCGGTTCAGATGTTCGTCGACGCCGCACCCAGGATCGACGAGGGCTCGCGCTCGCTACCCATACGCATGGCCGTCTGGACACACCAGACATACAGGCGCTTGATCGCCATGCGCTGGTTCGACCGCGCCATCGTGATCGTCTTCCTGGCGAACGCGGTGCTGGGCCTTCTCATGGTCATCGGGGTCGTGCTGGTGCTCGTCGCGGTGGCCATCGACCTCGGCCAGACACGGCTGCTGACGGAGCTCTCGGCCAACCCACCCGAAAGCGGTTGGGTCGCCGAGGGAGTGTCTGGAGCTGCCTCGCTCGTATCGCTCATCTTCGCGGTGATTGGCGCTCTGCATTTGCCGCGCAATCGTCTAGCGGCGCTGCGCTGGTTCGAGCGCAGCGTAGTCGTCTCGCTGCTCCTGGTCGACCCCATCAACTTCTTCTCGTTCGAGTTCGGCGCCCTCGGCGGTCTGGCGTTCGATCTGATCCTGTGGGCTGGGGTCAGTTATCTGATTCGGCAAGAGGTGTCGAAGTCGGCCACGAACCACGCGTCGTAACGCGCCGGGTGGCCTAGCCCGGCACGAAGGCGTACGTCAGGTCGCTGCCGGGCAGGTCGTTCGGCCGCGCGATCCACAGGTTCTTGGTGGGATCATATTGTCGGTAGTACTTGGTCCCCTGCGCCTGCTGGTTCAGGTCGGCGGGCAGGTTCTGGCCGGTCATGATCGCCTTGAAGTAGTCGGCCAGCAGCAGCCCCTGGGTGCAGCTGCAGCTCGCGTCGAAGTGCATGATGCCGCGCTGGAAGCGCTGGTAGATGAAGCCGCGGTTGGTCGGATCGTAGGCGGGCTTGCTGGTCGGCGCACCCCAGATCTCGAGGCTCAGCCCGGGCAAGAGGTTCATCTGGCAATCCCCGGACGGGAACGCGTCCGCGCAGGTCACCGTGGTGCTGAAGGTCTGGAAGTAATTGACGGGCTGTCCCTCGAAAGTATTCGGCGCGTTCTGCTGCGTGAAGGTGATGATGTCGGTGCCGTAGGTGGGCGAGGTCACCGGCGGCGTCGAGCCGACGACCGACGGGTCCGGGGCCGGGTAGGTGCTGCCGTTGATCATGGTGTAGGGCATCAGGCCCGGATCGAGCAGGTTGAGCGTCGCAACGGAGCCGTTGCCCTGGAGCTGCATGATCAGGCGCTGGAAGATCTGCACCTGGAAGCCGTCGAGCTTGAACGTGCGCGAGCTGGGGTAGCCGAACGTGCGCACCCCACCGCGCTGGTTGAAGTAGGTCCAGAATGCGTCGGTATCGACGCGGAAGCCGGTCTGGGCGAAGTAGCGGTTATCGCGCTGCAGCGACGGCGCCGTCCCCGGGGCCGGTGTGGCAGCGGGGGTCGGCGACGGGTTCGCGGACGGCGTCGTGGCGGCGGTCGGGGTTGCGGTCGCTCCTGCCGCGACGGTGAAGGTCGCGTTCGCCGATGCCCCAGACGGACTCTGTACTGATACTTGATGTCCGCCATTGTCGACGTTCGGGACGGTGAAGGTGATGCGGGCGTTGCCGCTGGCGTCGGCCGCGGCCGTAGCCGTCGGCTGGGTGATCGGGAAGACGAACAGCGACAGCATA
>JAFAOS010000416.1 GCA_019247515.1 Chloroflexota bacterium
ATCGCCAACCGGTACGTGGACCTGCGGCTGGCACCCGGCGGCACACCGGCAATCCCGAACAACGGGACGATCGGGACGACGAACACGACCAGCGCTGTGGATCTGGACCAGCTGTTCAACACGCTGAACCCGCCAACACTGAAGGGACTGCAGGACGTGATCCAGGGGTCCGCCTCCCAGTACCACGGCCAGGGCAAGCAAATGCAGGCCGCGCTGGCCTACCTGAACCCCGCCGTCGTCTCGAGCAGTCTGCTGTTCAGCGAGATCAACCGCGACACCAATCAGTTCACCAGGTTCATCGTCAATACCGGAAACCTCCTGGGGGACTTATCTCAGCGGAGCAGTGACCTCACCGGGCTGGTTCAGCACCTCGCCACGACCACCGAGGCGCTGGCCTCGCAGAAGACCGCGCTCGGGGAGTCAATCCAGCGACTCCCCGGATTTATGGCGCTGGCCGACACCACGTTCGTCAACCTCCGCAACTCCCTCGACGCACTGACCCCGCTGGTCGACGCGTCGAAGCCCGCCGCGCCGAAGCTGCAGCAGCTGCTGGTTCAGCTCCGGCCGCTGGCCGAGGATTCGGTCCCGACGGTTCAAGACCTGGCGAACATCGTCAGCCGCCCCGGTCCGGGCAACGACCTGATCGACCTGACCAGGCTTGGCATGCCGCTGGCCGCGGTGACCTGCGGCAGCGGACCGGGTGCGTCCAGCTGCACCGGCACCCTGGAAGCCAACGGCAAGCTGCGTCCCGCCGCGTTCAACCAGTCGGTCATCGCGCTCAACGACTCCACTCCCGAGCTCGCCACCGCGCGCCCCTACGCCGTCGACCTGACCGGGTGGTTCGAGGGCTACACCCATGTCGGCATCGTCGACGCCAACGGCGGTATCAGCCGGATCGCACCGGTGATCGGTCTGCAGTCAAGCGAGAACGGGACAACGACCACGAGCATCCCCTCCGGCCTCGCCGGCTTCCTGCAGCAGTTCCTCGGAATCGGGACCTCCAACGGACAACCGCTGCTCACCACGAATCAGGGCGATCGCTGCCCGGGCTCGATGGAGCGCGGCGCCGTCTACTACCCCGAGCCGGGGTTCCCCTGTAACCCGAGCGAAGTACCGACCGGTCGATGAAGCGCATCCTCCTGAGCGCGGCGCTGGTGCTCGCGATCGGCGCCTTGGTCGTGCTCGCGAGCGGTGCCTCGAGCTCCCAGAGCTCCGCCGGCACGTACAGGATCGAGCTCGATGACGCCTTCGGCCTCACCAGTGGGGCACAGTTCAAGGTCGCTGGTGTGCCCGCTGGAACGATCAGCTCGATCGAGCTGTGTGCCAAGGATCCGCAGGCGAACTGCGCGAACCCGCTCCACGCCGTGGTGACCGTCTCGATCACCACGAGGGGTTTCCAGCAGTTCCGCTCCGATGCGTTCTGTCAGTCGCGTCCGGAGTCGCTGATCGGTGAGTACTTCATCGAGTGCCAGCCCGGACAGGCCGGACGGATCCTGCCCCCCGGGAGCACGATCCCGGTGACCCAGACACAGTCGACGATTCCGGCCGATCTGCTGACCGGCATCATGCGCATGCCCTACCGCCAGCGCCTCACGCTGATCATCAACGAGTTGGGGGCGGCGGTCGCGGGACGCTCGGAAGACCTGCAGGCGGCCCTTCAGCGGGCCGTGCCGGCGCTGAGGGAGACCGACAATCTGCTGAGCCTCCTCGCCGACGACTCGCGCACGCTGCAGTCGCTGACGGCGAACTCGAACGCGTTCATAACAGCCCTAGCCAACAACAGCGCGCAGGTGCAGAGGTTCATCACAGAGGCAGGCAACGCAGCGGGGGAGACCGCGACTCAGTCCGGCAACCTGAAGGCGACCCTGCAGAACCTTCCTGGCTTCCTCGAGCAGCTGAAGCCCGCGATGGCCAAGCTCTCGGCGGCCGCCGTGGCCAACGAACCGGTGCTCGGCAACCTGAACCAGGCCAGCGGCCAGGTGCACACGCTGCTCACCAACCTGGCCCCCTGCGCACAGCCCCATCTGGGTAACCAGTGTGGGTTCGCCGACGCGGCCCGGCCCGCGCTCGTCTCGCTCGGCCAAGCCGCGGCCACCGGAATCCCGGCGATGATCGCGGCAAAGCCGACGGTCTATCGCCTGAACCAGTTCGCCCAACCAACGCCCGAGCTGGCGCAGAACCTGGCCATCGTCCTCCAAGACCTGGACTCACAGAACCGCGCCGTCGAGCCCGACCGCCGAAGCCCTGCCGGCGAGGGCTTCTCGGGCCTGCAGGCGCTGCTTCAGTACGCCTTCGACCAGTCGCTGGCGATCAACGCCTTCAGTCAGTTCAGTCACCTGCTCACGGTCGACGCGTTCATCGATCCGCGGTGCGCGCCGTACGCCACTCCCCAGAGCGTCGCGAACGCCCTCGCGCAGTATGGCCCGAGCTACCGGCAGTGCTACGCGTGGCTCGGGCCGAACCAGCCCGGGATCAACGAGACCGACCCGTCCAATCCGGGAGGGTGCGTCCCCGATCCGGGCGGCGCGCCTCCGGGCAGGACCGGTGCGAAGACCACAGCCTGCAAGCTCGCTCCGAAGGCTGCCGGCGCCCTTGCCGGGGCGGACCGGCCCGGCGGCATCAGGGCGCCTACATCGACCCTGGCCATGGACCCCGGCAGCTCGAGCAGTGCTCCACCGGCTCGGTCCGGCAGCCCGCCCGCAAACTCCGCCTCGGCCCGTGGGGTGCCAAAGAGCAGTGGCTCGTCCCCGGCAATGTCTTCGCCGCCGCCTCCCGACAACCAGGCCAAGCAGCTTCTCAACTACCTCCTCGCGCCATGAGAAGAGCCCAGCAATCCGCGTTCGCCAACCCGGTGTTGATCGGCGCGGTGA
>JAFAOS010000010.1 GCA_019247515.1 Chloroflexota bacterium
GAGTTCAACGACAGCGCTGTGCAGCGAACTCGTCGAGAATTTTGGTGCGGTGCAGCCCTCGATGTAGTGGACTTTGGCGCCCTTGTCCGCAATGATCAGCGTGCGTTCGAACTGCCCCATGTTCTCCGCGTTGATGCGGAAATACGCCTGCAGGGGGATCTCCACGTGCGTGTTTTTCGGCACGTAGATGAACGAGCCACCCGACCACACCGAGGAATTCAGTGCTGCGAACTTGTTGTCGGCGGCCGGCATGACCGTGCCGAAATACTCTTTGACCAGGTCCGGGTACTCGCGCAGGCCGGAGTCCATGTCGAGGAAGATGACGCCCTGCTTCTCCAGGTCCTCGCGAATCGAGTGGTAGACGACTTCCGATTCGTACTGCGCCGACACACCCGCCAGGAACTTTCGCTCGGCTTCAGGAATGCCGAGCTTGTCGAACGTGTCCTTGATGTAGGATGGCACGTCCTCCCAGCTCTTTTCGGCGGTGTTTTCCGACGGTCGGACGTAATAGAAGATGTTTTGAAAATCGATCTCGTTGAGATTGGCGGCTGGCCACGACGGCATCGGCTTCTTGAGAAAAATCTCCAGCGCTCGCAGCCGGAACTGAAGCATCCAGTCCGGCTCTTTCTTGTACGCCGAGATCTGTTGGACGATCTCACCATCCAGGCCCCGACGCGATTTGAACGCGTACTGCTCGGGATCGCTGAATCCGTACTGGTAATCTTTGGTGAGATCCTGGGCTTTAACGGCCACTGATCGGCGCCTCCTCTTCTTCCTCAATCCCCAGCCGACGCAAAATCGGTGCGTAGCCCGCCGATTCGAGTTCCTGGACCAGCTCGGCCCCACCCGATTCCACGATGCGTCCCTTGACCATCACATGGACCGTGTCAGGCCGGACGTAATTCAAGATGCGCTGGTAGTGCGTGATCAGCAGGATGCCGGTGTCCGGCTGCTGCTGGTGTACCGAATTGATGCCTTCGCTCACGATGCGCACGGCGTCGATGTCGAGACCAGAGTCCGGCTCGTCGAGAATGGCCAGCCGTGGCTCGAGCATCGCCAGCTGCAGCATCTCGGCGCGCTTCTTTTCGCCACCCGAGAAACCTTCGTTGAGCGCACGCGTGGCGAAGCTGGGGTCCATCTGCAGGTGCTGCATGCGCTCGTTCAGCTCCTTGCGGAACTGCACAGCATTGATGGTCTCGGCGCCGCGCACGGCTTTGACGGCGGCTCTGAGAAAATTGCCAGTGCCCACGCCAGGGATGGCGATCGGATTCTGGAACGCGAGAAACAGCCCGCGCCTGGCGCGCTCGTCGGGCTTCAGGCTCAGGAGATCCGCACCCTCGAGTCGGACGCTGCCACGCGTGATCTGATACTTCGGATGACCCATCAGCGCATTGGCGAGCGTGCTCTTGCCCGAGCCATTGCGACCCATCAGCGCGTGCACTTCGCCCGGACAGATGGTCAGGTTGACGCCCCGCAGGATCTCGCGACCCTCGACCGAGACATGCAGGTTTTCAACTTCAAACAAGGCCGTCATGCGTGCGCGAATTCACCTCTGGTTGTTGTTACGGATTGCAGCGGCACGAAGTGGTGCTGCAACGCTTCACTGATGAGCAGGTCGTCCAGGCTGGTCGAGTCCAGCACTCCCAGAATGGCGGCCTGCACGCGCGCCCAGATGCCGCGCGACAAACACACCGGCTCGCGTGCGCAGCTGCCGGGCAGGTAGTCCTCGGCCGTGCAGTCGACCGGCGCGACCTCGCCTTCCAGGATGCGGTAGATCTCGCCGACCGTGATCGCTTCGGGTGCGCGGGCGAGCCGATAGCCGCCCCGCACGCCACGGGTGCCCTCGACGAGCCCCGCGCGGCGCAGCTCGCCGACGAGCTGCTCGAGGTATGCCAGCGGCAGACCCTCGCTGCGAGCGATTTCGGCGATCGAGAGCAGCCGGTCGTCGCGGTACGAGCGAGCCAGCTCGGTCATCGCTCGGAGGCCATAGTGGACGCGCGTGGAAACCTTCATCGTGTTATGTCGCCATTATCAGGTTGCAAGCCGTTAGTCGTCGTCAAATTCCTACCTATTTACTCGGAATTATGGCGTGTTGTACGGTATCCTGTCAATGTCGAAGCGGGCGAGCTGAGATCGAGTAGACTGGCGAGGGACCTATGACGATGATCGATATCACACCGACTGCCGCGGACAAGGTTCGCGAGCTGCTCGAAGAGTCGGGCAAGGCTGACCATGCGCTGCGGATTTTCGTGCGCGGCATGAGCTGCTCGGGACCGGCCTACGGCATGGCGCTGGACAACGAGCCGCGCGACGACGACAGCGTCGCCGAGTTCGGCGGCGTCCGCATCCTGGTCGACCCGCTGAGCGCGCAGTACGTAGAGGGTGCCCAGGTGGATTATGTCGACGGGCTGATGGGTCGCGGCTTCACGGTGACCAATCCCAACTATGCCTCGCAAGGCGGCGGCTGCGGCGGCGGCTGCTCGTGCGGGGGTCACTAAGTCCATCCGAGGACCCGTACCGAACCCTCCAGGTCGAGCCCAGCGCTGACCTGGAGGCGATCAAGGCGGCCTATCGGCGACTCGCCCGTCTCTATCATCCCGACCTGAATCCGCGGCCCGAGGCAGCCGAGCGGATGCGGGCCATCAATCAGGCTTACCGCCTCCTATCTGACCCGCACCAGCGCGCGGCGTATGACGCCCGGCGCTACTTACTGGTGCCGACCGGCACGGTCGTGGTCCGCACGCCGACCCGCCCGCGTGCTCGACCGGTCGTCACACCCGCGTATGAACCGCCAACGGCGCTGCAGCGTCGCGTCGATCGCATCGTCGCCGTGCTGGGCGTGCTGCTGCTGATCGGTATTGGGCTGTACGCCGCGTTCGTGATTCCCCGCGCCGAGCCGGGCGACCGACGCGCGCCGCGGCCGATCGCCACGTCTGAACCCACCTACCCCGGCGCTTCCGCGCACGACGTGAGCCTCAGCATTCCCGATCGACTGCGCACCGACGTCGGCCTCCGAAGCTTTCCGGGCGTGGTCATCGTGCCACCCAGCTCGCTGGCACCATTCAAGGACCTGCCCATCATGCGCATCGACGCCACGAGTCAGGGCATTGCGCGCTACGCGGTCTACTACGGCGACGTGACCACTGGCGTCGCGTCGATCTCGGGCCTGATCGGTCGCGGCTCTTTCGACGCGGCGGCGCCGCACATTCCTGACTGCGCCCCAGACGCGACGTACTGCGCTGGGCCAGGCGTCGGGCAGTCGGCGTCCGGCCCGCCCGGCCTCGAGTTGTTCCGCACCGAGCACCTGGTCGGCGAGAACCCGGCCTTCGCAACGCATCGAGTGTGCTGCAACGGCGTGTACTGGTCGCTGAGCTGGTACGAGCCGGCCACGAACATGAGCTACACGATCGACCTCTCGCGCAGTGTGGCAATGCAGTTCGGCAGCTCGAACGCCGACGACAACGTGGAAGCCGCGCGCGCGGTAGGCGCTCTGGCGGGCCAGCTCGTTCAACTCAGCTAGTCCCAGCGGGTACCCTTGCGCCATGTTCAAGGTTGGGAGCGGCTCGCTCCAGTACGAGCTCGTCGAGGGTTGGGAACAGCTCCCGAAGGGCTATCGTCACGCCGACGTGGCGGGCGTGTGCACCGACTCGAGCGGCAACGTGTACCTCTTCTGTCGGGGTGACCATCCCGTCATGGTCTACGACCGCGATGGAAAGTTCCTCGAAGCGTGGGGCGAAGGCCAGTTCTCGTACCGCACGCACGGCATGCACATGGCCAAAGGCGACCAGTTGTTCCTCGTCGACGACACCAACCACAAAGTCGGCAAGTACACGCCAAAAGGCCAGGAAGTCTTCCAGTGTGGTCCGGCCGAGCGGCCGTCGGATACTGGCGGCTACGATGGCACCCCCGCCAGCGTTACGAAGGCGGGTGGCCCCTTCAATCGACCGACGAACCTGTCAGTCGCCCCGAACGGTGACCTGTTCGTCAGCGACGGCTATGGCAACACGCGCATTCACCGCTTCACCCCCGCGGGCCAGCTGTGCGACTCGTTCGGTACGCCGGGCTCAGGACCAGGTGAGTTTCGTCTGCCGCACAGCGTGTGGGTCCATACCGACGGGCGCATCTTCGTGTGCGATCGCGAAAACGACCGAATCCAGGTGTTCGATCACCAGGGCAAGTACCTGACCGAGTGGCTCGACGTCCAGCGGCCGCAGGACATCTTCATCGACAAGGACAACCGCGTGTACGTGGGCGAGCTGGTCTGGCGCAAGGGCATGCGCTCGTTCCGCCGCGGACCAATCGAGGAGGAAGAGCCGGCGCGCCTGAGCATCTTCGACCTGGACGGCAACGTCCTGCTGCGTTGGGGCGGCGCCAACGCGGCGCAGCCTGGCAACTTCGTGGCGCCCCACGGCATCTGGGTGGACGATCGCGGCGACATCTACCTGGCCGAAGTCACCGACACGATCGGCGTGCGGCCGGGCATCGTGCCCGAAGGGACGCACACTTTCCAGAAGTTCGCCCGCGTGTAGTCCGTCAGAACATATGTCCCTGGCCGTCACCCAGCGCGACGACTGGAAATTGGCCACGGTTCTGCCGCGCGCCGATCCGCTGCTCGCCGTGGCCTGGTATGCCATCTTGCTGCTGCGCGGCGTCTTGCCCGCGCTGTTGGCGGTCGCGATGGGCGTGCTGGTCGGCGCCATCGAGCGCGGCGACCCTCTCAGCGCCCCACTCGCCGCCGTGGGCGGCATCTTCGTGCTGCTTCAGGTGGTCAACCCCGTCCACCAGGCCATTGGCCTCAACCTGGGCGATCGCACCGCCGCCTGGCTCTATGACCGCCTGACCGAGGCCAGCGTCCGACCGCCAGGCATGGGTCACCTGGAAGACCCCAAGCTGACGAGCGACCTGGTCGTCGCCCGCGACTTCGACCTGGGCATGACTGGCCCGCCTCTGTCGCTGTCGATGGACTTCATCGCCTCCGGCCTGGTCGAGCTGATCGCCGGCCTCGCCGCGGCGATCGTTCTGATCGGCTACGCCTGGTGGGCGGGCCTGTTGCTGGCCGCCGCCTGGCTCTCCACCCACTGGCTGCTGCGCGAAAGCGCGGTCTGGCGGGACCGCAACACCGAGGAGGTGCGCGCGGCGCAGCGCGACTCCGATTATGCGTATCGGCTGGCGGTGGATCCACCCGCCGCCAAGGAGCTGCGCCTGTTCGGTCTGGTGGACTGGACGATGGAGCGCTTCATCAGCCGCCGCACCCGACTGCACAACCTGCAGTACACCGCGACGCGCTTGCGCGAGCGGTCGCTCACGTGGAGCGTGCTGGTGGTCGTCGGCGCCAACCTGGTGGTGTTCTGGTCGCTGGCCAGCTCAGCCGCGAACGGGTCTCTGGACCTGGGTCGCCTGGTGACGTTTGCAACGACGGCCGTCGGCGCCTCGACGATCGCGTTCGGGGGTCTGAGCTGGGCGCTGGACGGCGCGGCCGCCCCGGTGGCCGCCGTGCTGCGCCTGGAGCCGAGCATGCGCCACGCGGGCGCTCTCCCGAGCGGCGCGCGATCGGCGGCGGGCAGTCCCGTTCACGAGATCCGATTTCGAGACGTAAGTTTTGGCTATCCAGGCAGCGAAACGCGCGTGCTGGAGGGATTCGACGTCAGCATTCCCGCGGGCAGCTCGCTGGCGATCGTGGGGCCGAACGGCGCGGGCAAGACGACGCTGGCCAAACTGTTATGTCGACTGTACGACCCGATCGGCGGCGGCATCGAGGTCGACGGGGTCGACTTGCGCGAGCTGGACCTGGAGAGCTGGCGGGCGCGCGTGACCGCCGTCTTCCAGGACTTCATTCGTTTCGAGCTGCCCATGCGAGACAACGTCGCGCCGCGCGGCGCTCCCGATGAGGTCATCCGCGCCGCGCTCGCGGAGGCGGGCGCCGGCGACCTGGCCTCGCTCGACACCGTGCTCGCGCGCGGCTATCCCAACAGCACCGACCTGTCGGGCGGGCAGTGGCAGCGCGTCGCGCTGGCGCGGGCGCTGTGCGCCATTAAGCGGGGCGCTGGTCTGGTGCTTCTCGACGAGCCAACGGCGCAGCTCGACGTGCGTGGCGAGGCCGAGATCTTCGACCGCATCCTCGCCGCCACGCGCGGGGTCACGACCATTCTCATCTCGCATCGTTTTTCGACGGTACGCCACGCTGATCGCATCTGCGTGCTCGAACACGGGCGTGTGGTGGAGCTGGGCACCCACGCCGAGTTGATGGCGCTCGGCGGTCGCTATCACACCATGTTCGAGCTGCAGGCCCAGCGGTTCACCGCCAGCGAGGACGAGGAGGGGGTCTCCTACGAAGTCCTTGTCTAAGGACCACGCCATCGACGAGCTGCCGCCGCCGCTGCCCTCGATGTGGCGCGCGTGCAAGCTCGGCTATCGCCACGAGCCGTCGCTCATGTTCTGGTCCTTCGCGCTGACCGTCCTGGCCGCGCTGCCGGACGCCTTGCTGGCGCTGTGGCTGGCGCTGCTGGTTGACGGCGTGCAGGCCCAGGACGCCACGCGCATCCAGCTGGCCGCTCTGGCGCTGGCCGTCTCCGCGGCTGGCACCTGGCTGCTGCGCATCCTGAACACCCGCCTTTCGCGCCGCTTTCGCGATCGCGTGACCATCGCCCTGGAGTCGCACGTCGCGCGGCTGCAGGCCTCGATCGCCACGATTACCCACCAGGAGCGCGCCGAGTACCTGGACCGCCTGTCCGTCCTGCGCGACCAGGTTTTCGTGCTGGACCACATGTACATGGCCTTGTTTTCGACCTGCGGCTGGATCCTGCGGCTGGGCGTGACGATCAGCTTGCTCGGCGCGATTCACCCGGCGCTGGTGCTGCTGGCCGTCTTTGCGGTGCCGACGGTGATGACCGCGAGCTGGCGACCAGCGGTCGAGCGCCGCGCGCAGGAGCGTGGCGCGGCGTCGAATCGGCTGGCGCGCCACCTGTTCGCGTTGGCTACGACGGCGCCGCCCGGCAAAGAGGTCCGCGTCACGGGAATCGGGCAGAAGCTGATCGCGCGCCGGCGCGCCGCGTGGGAGGCGTGGTACGGGCCAATCGCGCGGGCGCGCTGGTCGTCCGCGGCTTGGCACACGCTGGCCTGGGCGATTTTTGGCGCGGCGTACGTGGCCGCGGTGGTCTTCGTCGCGGTGGTCTTGGCCGCGCCAGCCGCGAGCGTCATCCTGGTGCTGGCGGCGGGCGCCCGGCTGTCCGCGTACATCGGCGCCACCGTCGGCGAGATC
>JAFAOS010000053.1 GCA_019247515.1 Chloroflexota bacterium
TCACCTCGATTACCCTGCAGGCCGAATGGCGCATTAGACTTTGGTGACCAAGGGAGCCACTCGGATTCAAGCCCCGCTCAAACTCTGCCCGGTGCACGATGCAGATCTCGCTGCGCAGCACTGCAGACGCAGCTTCACACATCTATGAGCGCGCGCGCCGTGCATCCTTCGTCCGATGAGATTGCCGCCGCTGTATCTGGTCAACTGAATGTTGCGGACGCCCAACGCGTGAGATCACATGCAGCCGGGTGCCGCAAGTGCGGTGACCGTTTGTGCACAGAAGAGCGCACCCGCGAGCGTTTGGAATTGCTCGCTGCGGATGCTCCACAGGTGAACGTGGTGCAGCAGGTCCTCGAGCGTATAGCAGCGCAAAAACAGGAACAGCCGGTGCTGGACGAGTCCGAGCCCGGCAGCTCTCGCCGCGCGAGTGGCTAGCAACGGATGGAGCTGAGCCCATAGGCGTGTGGGCCGACAAGCACTATCATGCTTGGTGTGCAGCGGGCGAGTCGCAGGTAGCGTCGGGGCCGGTCGTCAGGCTGAGGACCCAGCTGTCCCACTCCTGCGTGATCTGCAGCACGTCGGCACTCGACAACCAGGGCCGGCTGGCAGCAAAGTTGGTTGCGGTTTCGAGCACGGCCAGGCGCGCAGTGGTCAGCGCTGACAACTCATTCGCCGCGCCGAATGGCCGACGTGCGAGCGCTGCCAGCAAACCAATTGCCAGTCGGTGCTTGCACCAGCCGCCAGGCGCGCGCCGACGGTCCGCACATTCGCATTGCCGCCGCACGTGGTAGAAGCGGCCGATTTCACGATCCGACTCGACCAGGTAGGTCCCGTCGGGCAAAAGTCGGACGGTTCGAAGCAAGGCGATCACCGCGGCTCGATCCAGGCGCGTGGCCAGTTCCGGGCGACGTCGTTTGCCCCGCTCGACCAGGGCGCGCAAGTCGTTCATGTACTCGAGGCCGTGCTCGATACGGAACGTCCTTGCGATTACGTCAGGCTGGTTGCTGCCGCTGGGGTTGTTCACCATCGAGTGCCACGCATGTTGTTACCGGTGTGTCGTCGGTGATGTCGGCATACGCGGCCCGGAAGTGCTGCTTCGCGCGATTCAGTCGTTTGCGTATCGCGTCCGGGCTACTGCTCAGGCTGGCGGCGGCTTCAACATACGAATGCCGCTCAATCGTGCACAGGATCAGCACGACTTGTTCAGCCGGATGCAGTCGCGCAAGTGCCATTCGGACAACCTCGCGCTCTTCCAACTGCGCCTCCACTCCACTTGCCTGGTGCTCGACCGTAGCGAGCGGAAACCAGTGGATGCGGCGACGTCGGCGCAGTGCGTCATATGCCAGATTGGTTGCAATGCGGAACAGCCACGGGCGAATGGCCAGTCCCGGCCGAGTTGTGCTGAGCGCAGTGTAGGCGCGTACGAACGTGTCCTGCGTGAGGTCGAGTGCCAGATCCCGATCTCCGAGCAGGTGAAACAGGTACCCGCCCAGCGGCTGCTGGTGGCGTTCGACGAGCAGAGAAAACGCTTCCTGCTCGCCCTGTCGCGCGCGCTCGGCCAGCACCCTGTCCGCGTCCTCGGGCTCGGCCACTCAGCCTTCCTCCAGCATCTGGCTCGTAAAACGACCGGGGCACCGTAAACCGGACACCTTGACTTCGTATCATTGAACGACCCAGTCAGTTTGATATATCAGCAATGGCCCACTTGTCCTTCACTGCCGGCCTACCGCGCAATCAGCGAGGGTCGAGCGGAAATGAATGCGCTGGTGACGTGGGCGGCGTAGTACTTGGTGATGGTGCGGCGCCGAGCGTGCCGTCGCCCACGTGTGCCGCAGCGCGTGCGGGGTCACCCATGGCGCACGAATGCCGGTACGTTCGCAGTGACGCTGGAAGAGCTTGACGGGCGCTGCATAGCTCAAAGGGTTCGCAGCGCCGGGAACCGCGTCCGCCCACTAGAAACACAATTGGTGACATCGAGTCGCGCGGGCGCTCGTCCATCACGTAGTGGTCGTCGTTGACATAGTTGGTGGTCACGCCAGCGATCGTCTTGCTCACGCGCTTGCCGTCGCCGTCGTAGTACTCGTGGCGCCGAGATTGGCGACCGTGGAGCTGGTCAACCGGTTGGCCTGGTCATAGCTAAAAGTGCCCGAGTCGCGCGCGGTCTGGTTGCCAGCAGCATTGACGGTGAAGTTAGTGCTGCCGGCGGGTGAGAATGCCACAGCTTTATCAGCGTGTGTCACGTGCGCAAGCCGAGGTCGACGTGCCAGACAGCGCGGGCTTGAGTGTCAATTCAGCTGCCGCGCGGCATGCGGAATCGCTCAGTTGTGCAGCTTCACACGTAATCAGGTCTTCTGATCAACTCCAATGGTATCCGTGAATTCGGCATACGACTTGCAGCCTTGCGCGTGGCGTCCACGAGCTCGACGATCTCAGTCTCCGGAATCTTGCGCTTCAACTCCATCCAGACCGCGAACACGTGTTCCGTAGCAACAGATGTGGCGAGGAGACTGCTCACTAAATCTGGCGGCGAAATGCCCGGATCTGGCCCCAGAATCAATTGGAAGCCTTCTAAATCGTCCGGGCCAAACTTAGAACCAACACTAGCAGCTCCCTGCCATTCGTCACTCCCGGATGCAATTGTGCGTTCTACGACCTCCACGACGGTTGCCGCTAGATCAGGCCGTAACTGCACAACGCGAGGCTCAGCACGAAGAACTGCCACCAGACCAGGGAAGGCGAGGTCCCAATGGTCAGAAGTATGGAGGCCAATTGGGTCTAAGTGATAATAAACCCAGTCCTCCACATCGGCATAAGGTTGCGGCCCAAAACTATGGAACAGTGTATCGACCCATCCTTTGACATAGAACTCTACATTTTCAATAGACCATCTGCTTTGGGTCTCCGCTGTACGAAGGCCTTGAAGCGCCGTTCTTGACAAAACCTCGAGTTGCTGGGTTTGTCTTCGCTTCAGTGTTGGAAACCCTGCCGCCGGCAAATGGCTCCGCGAAATTGGCGATGAGTAGAGCAGCAACAGCCGCGACCATGCGAATAAGGAGGCTCGTGCTACGGATCCCATGCTCTGCGGGCTTTCAGTTCCTCAAATAACTCGTTGGATGTCGGTGACTATGGGATGACGAGATTTGGCACGACGGATGGAGGGAACAATGCGGAGAGCGCCAATCGTGCAACTCGGTAGATCACGTAACCTCCAGCGACCCCGACGCCAATCTTCAGGGGGTCAGGTATTCCTGACGGATCATAGCCGGGCGCCGTATATCCCGGCACTTCCATATCCTTGAGCCGGTAAGCGTCTGTGGAGAACCGGCCGTCCGGTGCTCCACACCCATTTCGGTCCCACTCCTGCAGAAGCCTGTTGAGTTGGACCTGTTTATTTTGAAATTGCTGTGCATGGCCTTGCAGACTCCCGTACTCGTTACGACCGAACCGAAGAAGTTGCTGGTCCTGGTGAAATTCTTGGACTCGCTGTGTTAGCTCATCTACAACGCCTTGAATATCTGCAGCGATATCTGTGCAGGTACGCGGTGCTTGAGGTGCGACTAGTGGCAAAACTCCAGATTGACGCGGCGTGAGCCCGCACGCGTCGGTGAAATCAAGGGGGTTGTTCAAAGCGTACGTGAATTGGTTTAGGCTTAATGGAGCGATTGGTTCACCGGACGCAGGGTCGCGCTGCAAAAATCGTCCGACGCCCGGGTCGTACATCCTGGCCCGCAGGTACGAAGTCCCACTTGCCGGGTCGGTCTGCTCACCGGTGAAGCCGAAGGGCTGGGTACTCGCGCCCTGGATGGCAGTGGGCACGCCGAACTCGTCGGTCTGGTAAGTCTGTATAACGTTGCCGGTGCTATCGGAGAGCGCGCGCACCGAGCCCAGCCCGTCCGTGTGATAGACGGCGACCGCACCGCTGGTCTTGTTGACGCTCTCCGCCAGACCACCCGCACCCCACACATACTTCTGCGTTCCGTCGTCGAGTAGCACGGGCAGGCCGCCGCCGACGTCGTAGACATAGCTGGTGGTGACGCCCGCGATCGTCTTGCTCACGCGCTTGCCTTCGCCGTCATACGTGTAGGTACCGGAGCCAGCGCTCGTGGTGGCGCTCGTGAGTCGGTTGGCCTGGTCGAAGCCGAAGGCGTCCGATCCGCGTGCGGTGACGTTGCCCGCAGCATTCACCGTGTAGGAGGTGCTGCCCGCCGTGAGGATGCGATCGGCCTTGTCGTAGCTGTAGCTGGTCGAGTTGCCGCCGAGCACTTTGCTCAAGCGGTTGCCGTTCGGGTCGTAGCTGTACGTCGTGGTCCCAGATGGACCCGCGGCGCCTGTCAGCCGGTACAGCTTGTCGTAGGCGTACGTCGTGGTCGCCAGCCGGCTGCCCGTGGCCGACATGCTGTGGTCGCGGCCAGCGGCGATCAGTGTCTGGCCGGTGAGTCCGGTGGCCTGCACTGGCGTGGTGCTATTGGTGGTCGTCCCGTTGCCGAGTTCTCCGAACCAGTTGCCGCCCCAGGCCCACACCGTTCCATCGTTCTTCAGGACCAGGCTGTGCCCGTCGGCACCCGTCAACTGGACGAGGCCACTGATGCCCGACACCTGCGCCGGCGTCTGGCCACACGCGTTGTTGTTGCCATTGAACGGGCAGTTCTGGGTTGCGGTGTAAGCCAATTCTCCATCCCAGTCGCCGCCCCACGTCCAGAGCGTCCCGTCGGTCTTTTCGGCTAGGCTGTGATACCCGCCAGTCCCGATGAGCGAAACACCGGTAAGTGTGGTGACGTGCTGCGGCGTGTTCAGCCCTCCGCCGCTGGTTCCGAGGCCCAGTTGTCCGTATGCGTTGTCGCCCCAACCCCAGACGCTGCCGTCAGGCTTGAGCGCAAGCACGAAGTACTCGCCGGCTTTCAACTGGCTGACGCCCGCCAACCCCTGGACCTGGACCGGGGTCAGGCTGTTCGTATTCGTGCCGTTGCCCAGCTGGCCCGACTCGTTGTCACCCCAGGCCCATACGGTCCCGTCGCTCTTGACCGCCAGGCTGAAGAAGCGACCGGCGGCAATTGCCGTGACACCGCTCAGACCCTGAACCTGGACCGGGCTGGACTGGTTGGTGGTGTTGCCATTGCCCAGCTCACCATCCCAGTTGCCGCCCCAGGTGGCGGCGCTGCCAATGGCGTGCAACAGGGCACCGCCGGCTCCATCTGAGGCGGCCAGGGTCGCCCGTTGCCAGATGGTGAACGGCACACGGTCGCCGGCAGGTCGGCTGTTGAGCACCATCGTTTGCTGGACGTGCTCGCCGAATACCTGCCACTGGACGTTCATGCCGCTGAAACTGGCGCTGCTCAAATTTGCACTGGGCGCCGGCCGGCTGGTGGGGATCCCAAACAGCTCGACTCGGAGCTGGGCATGCGAGGCGGCGTCGGCCAGCTGCACGACGGCGTTGCCGTCGCGTGGCATGAGTTCGACCGTGGCGCCGGTGGCTGCCGCGGCGTAGCCGAAGCTGCGCGTTCTGTCGCTGGTCTGGTCGGTGAGTGACAGTGGCGTCAGGGGTCGCCTGGGGTGTCCCGGTCACGGTGATGGCCGGGGTTGTCGTCAGGCTCGGAGTGCCTCAGGTGACAACCGGTGTGACTGAGACCGCCGTTGTCAGCGTTGTGGTCGCAGAGAAGCCGGGTTCGTGATGACGTTATCTGCCCACATGGAAAAGATCGGGTTATCGTCGTATCAGGTGCCAGGCCAAGGCCAAGGGTTTACTGTTGGAGCACGCCAAACAACTTGCTCAGGTGTAACTTCGAGCGCCTCCATGAGCTCGCGCTCAAAGTCGGAAGCTGCGGCGAGCTCTCCTGTGCCAACTGTAACTAGGACTCCCGGGGCTGGTGTTCCTCGATGACGGACGAGGGTGAACTGTTTACCAGAACGAGTCTGCAGCCGTGCAACCTTGAGGTAATCAAGATCGTCCCACGACTCTTGGAACTTGATGCGGAAGCGACTCGCGAGGTCCTCTGGCTCCACACTCAGCATCATGAGGTTCTCTCCCGGAGAAGGCCAATTCATCTTGTCATCAAGCCCGGCCTCGAGTTGTTCGTCCGTGAGCAAGATTTGCGTGAGCACAGGTTCGGGTTGTAAATCGTCCATTACTGTCACTCAATTGTCTGTGTATTTCTCGTCACTATGACTGGTCCCAAGACAGCCGTGTCACCCACGATTCTCACTCCTGGACGCGGACCACGCCAATATGCCTGTCCGGGCGGGGACCCCGGGTCGGGTTGAATTGTAGTTATGAACTCGATGCCCCTTGCTCCCGGCGGAAGTGGACCTACGTAGGCCTGGACCGCAGGAAAGACGCCGCCTTGTGGGATATTGCCCCAAATCTCGCCGGTCGCTTGTTGCAGGGCGGCGGTTTCCACTGTCTGAGTTCTTGACTCCAAGCGATAGTAAACTCCGACCCTGTCGGATCGCTGATCAGGTGCTGCGCCAGTGAGTGCCGCTGCTAACGCCGCGGCGATTGTTCTCCAGTCAATAGATACCCGCGGGAATGGCAACGGAACTGGCGGGCAAAGAATACCGGGTGGACACTCAGAGGCTGACAAGATTGTATGGTCAGCCAGCACGTTGTTCTGTGATGGGCTGAGACCGGATGTGTCTGCAAAGGACGATGGATTGTTTTGGGCATACGTAGACCTGTGTAGTGATGACGGATTAAGGATATTCCCTGGGAATGGATCGCGTTGCATGAATCGCCCCGTGTTGGGGTCGTACATGCGTGCCCTCAGGTAGACGAATCCGTTTTCGGGGTCGGCCTGTTCGCCGGTGTATCCGAGGGGCTGTGTTGCGGAGCCCTGAGTGCCGGAGGCGACGGGGATGCCGAACTCGTCGGTCTGGTAGGTCTGCGTGACGTTGCCGGTGCTATCGGAGAGTGCGCGCACGGAACTGAGCCCGTCGGTGTGATAGACGGCGACCGCACTGCTGGTCTTGTTCACACTCTCCGCCAGGCCGCTGGCGCCCCACACATATTTCTGCGTGCCGTCGTCGAGCAGCACTGGCAGTCCGCCACCGACGTCGTAGACGTAGCTGGTGGTGGCGCCAGCGACCGTCTTGCTCACGCGCTTGCCGTCGCCGTCGTACGCGTAGGTACCGGAGCCGGTGCTCGTGGTGGCGCTGGTCAGCCGATTGGCCTGGTCGAAGCCGAAGGCATCCGATCCGCGTGCGGTGACGTTGCCAGCAGCATTCACCGTGTAGGAGGTGCTGCCCGCGGTGAGGATGCGATCGGCCTTGTCGTAGGTGTAGCTGGTCGAATTGCCACCGAGCACCTTGCTCAAGCGGTTGCCAGTCGGGTCGTAGCTGTACGTGGTGGTCCCAGATGGACCGGCGGCGCCAGTCAGCCGGTACAGCTTGTCGTAGGCGTACGTCGTGGTCGCCAGCCGACTGCCGGTGGCCGACATGCTGTGGTCACGGCCAGCGGCGATCAGTGTCTGGCCGGTGAGGCCGGTGGCCTGCACTGGCGTGGTGCTATTGGTGGTCGTCCCGTTGCCGAGTTCTCCGAACCAGTTGCCGCCCCAGGCCCACACGGTTCCATCGTTCTTCAGGACCAGGCTGTGCCCGGCTGCACCCGTCAGATAGCAAAGCCCCATGACTGGTGCATAGCAGCGCTGCCGTGGACGACGCGCGCACACGCTCGACGATCGTGTATCGGTGTATCGGCAGGGCCTCGCGCAGCCGCCTCACCGGCAGCATCTAATTTAATTTAATTTAAGCTGTCCGACACTGCGCGCTCAGCAGCTCCAGCTGAAGATCAGCGGCCCGATCTGGCCAAGGAAGCCGAATGTGGCAATGATCAGTGCCGCGGTCGCTTGTAATCGGTCACGACGTATCAGCAGGTAATGAGTCCCAACCCCGTCCCACGTCAATACGTACGCCGCATCGTCGTTAGTAAAACGCCCTCTGCCAGCAGCGAGACGCCGAGCACATCCAGCGTGAGGCCCACTCCACCGACTACGTGTGGCCAGCTACGTGCGAAATCGATCAGTAAGACGGCCACCACCACAGGAAAGAGGAGCCATAGCGCTCGCTTCCGCAGCCACCGACGGAACTCGCACTGCGGCGAACCCGCACGCTTGCGGTCAACGTGCGTGCCACCTGGTTACTCGTGCGCGAGTTTGCGGCGCTTCAACGGCGAGCCCGGGCGCGGACGGATCATCGCATTGACCAGCGATCACGTAATTGGCAACCGCCTCTCGCACAATGCCTTTCGTCAAATGTTCTCCGTCCATATTTGGCGGAAGTGGAGCCCATGCAATGCAAACGCCTCAACGCACGCTCGGAACTCATCCTCGTTGCTCATGCGTCCTTCATGACATAGGATTTCGGATCTTGCAGTTTGAGGAAGTTTGAAAATCGAGGATTCGGGCAAGCGCTCCGGTACGAACGAGTATTTGGCGATACGGATGGGTTTTTTAGTCTCCTGCCCCAGAATCCATTGCGTGTGCTCAGGGTCTAAGCAATCGACACATTGGGTGACGTTAAGCAATCCGAAGTGCTCACCTTGGTACGGCAAATCTAGAAGTTGCCCCGCCCGCGCGAATAGAACGTGTAGGAGACGGATTGCCTTAGGACTCGCTGCGAGTGCAGCTGACCACATTTGAAATCCCCAGAAATCCCCGTAGGCTAGTTGCGGCTGATAGGAGAAAACGGCTGGAGGGCTCCACTCGTGGATGACGGTACCGTCGAAGCGTAGCTGTTCCGAACGAAGCAGCCTCTGATCCTGGAGCATGAAGTATTGATACGTATTTACGTCCGCCTCCACTCGAAACACTCTCACGGAGGGAAATTGCCGGCCAGAATCTGACTTCTAATATCAGCGAGCACGTCTTTCACCGTTCCCGGAGCTGCCGACGTGAGAGCATCGTTGATAGCTTGAAAGTAAGCATTAGTGTGGACTCCCTGATGCATTGACGCTGGAAGGAAGACCCCATTGGCTGCGTCGTTGATTCCGATGCCTTCTCTTTCAAGGATATCCCGTGCGACGCTCGCCCGCACGTCATTACCAGCAACAATATGGTGCGCCGCCTCGCCCGCCTTAGCGACGAAGCCTGCCAATTCGAGGGCTCTGCGCAAGAGACGCGAGGAGGACTTTACTGGAGCTAGGCTGGGACCGGTGCCGCCGGTCCCCACACTGGTTTGCTCCCCCTCGGAGGTGGCTGCGCCACCTTCAATGAGTCTTCGGCTAACGGGATCAAGTGGCACAAGTGCGCCCGTCACCGTGACTAAGCCGATAGTGCCGCACGTGTACCCGATAGGATCATTTAGCCAATCACCGCAACGTGGTTGGCCGTTGTCATGTCCGGTCATGCCACTCGGATCAGTTAGCCGGAGCGGATCGTCCAAAACATAGATGTAACGACTCAAGGATTGTGGAGCCATCACTGATCCAAAGGCATCGTCGCGCTGCGTGAATCGTCCGCTGACCGGGTCATACATCCGCGCCCGTAGATACATGAGCCCGTTCTCTGGATCAGCCTGCTGGCCGGTGAAGCCGAAGGGCTGCGTACTGGAGCCCTGCGCACCGGAGGTGAATGGGATGCCGAACTCGTCGGTCTGGTAGGTCTGAGTGACGTTGCCAGTGCTATCGGAGAGCGCGCGCACGGAGCCGAGTCCGTCTGTGTGATAGATGGCGACCGCACCGCTGGTCTTGTTGACACTTTCCGCCAGGCCACTCGTGCCCCACACATACTTCTGTGCGCCGTCGTCGAGCAGCACAGGCAACCCGCCACCGACGTCGTAGACGTAGCTGGTGGTCACGCCAGCAACCGTCTTGCTGACACGTTTGCCGTCGCCGTCATACACGTAGGTACCGGAGCCGGTGCTGGTTGTGGCGCTGGTCAGCCGATTGGCCTGGTCGAAACCGAACGCGTCTGATCCGCGTGCGGTGACGTTACCAGCAGCGTTCACCGTGTAAGTGGTGCTGCCAGCCGTCAGAATGCGGTCAGTCTTGTCGTAGGTGTAGCTGGTGGAATTACCGCCGAGCACCTTGCTCAACCGGTTGCCGTTCGGATCGTAGCTGTACGTCGTGGTTCCAGATGGACCGGTCGCGCCAGTCAGCCGGTACAGCTTGTCGTAGGCGTAGGCGGTGGTCGCCAGCCGACTGCCCGTAGCCGACATGCTGTGGTCGCGGCCAGCGGCGATCAGTGTCTGGCCGGTGAGGCCGGTGGCCTGCACTGGCGTGGTGCTATTGGTGGTCGTCCCGTTGCCGAGTTCTCCGAACCAGTTGCCGCCCCAGGCCCACACCGTTCCATCGTTCTTCAGGACCAGGCTGTGCCAGGCGGCACCTGTCAGTTGAGCGAGCCCACTGATGCCCGTCACTTGCGCCGGTGATTCGCCGCAGGCATTGTTTGATCCGTTGGATGTGCAGTTTTGAGTGGCTGCGTAACCTAACTCGCCGTCCCAGTCGCCACCC
>JAFAOS010000098.1 GCA_019247515.1 Chloroflexota bacterium
CGCGGCTCCTGTCGTTTGAGTCAGCAGCGATTGGTTGAGCCGTCGCGATTGCGCAGACGTCGACGCGGGCGTCCCGAACCAGAACTGGAGACCGCACCCATGGCACACGTGCGACGCTTCGACCACGTCGGCATCACCGTCGCGGACCTCGACCAAGCAACGGCGTTCTTCGTCGGGCTGGGTCTCGAGGTCGAGGGCCGGATGTTCATGGAAGGCGAATTCGTGGACACCGTCATCGGCATTCCCGACTCGCGCAGCGAGATCGTCATGCTTCGGCCGCCCGACGGAGGCCCCGGCGTGGAGCTGTCGAGCTTCGTCCGGCCCGACCACGAGCCCGGGTCTCCCGAGGCGATGTCCACCGAACTGGGGCTGCGCAACGTGGCGTTCGAGGTGGACAACCTTCAGGCAGCCGTCGACCAGCTTGCCGCCGACGGCTACGGCCTGGTCGGCGGCGTCGGTCAATACGAGCACGTCTGGCGGATGGCGTACGTGCGCGGACCGGAGGGGATCATCGTGTCGCTCGCCGAGCGGATTGGTTGACGGCGCCATCCCCCGGCCCGACCGCCTGCTCGTGCATGTGCAAGCCGGATTACTCCGGATTGCACATGCAAGTTGGCCCGCCCGGCATCCCGAACGCCGACCGGCTGAGGGGCGCCGCCGCTTGCCCAAGCGCACGGCAGCAGTTACCCAGCCGCCCGCTACTCAATAACGGCCGTACCTTCCGCGGATCAGTTACCGGTCAGCTCGGCGACGACAGGAGCGAGCGCATCAGCGGCGTTCGCGCCGACGACAAAGTACGAGAAGCCGCCCTCCTCCCGTCGTCTCAGGACTTCCTCGATGGCCGCCGTCGGGTCGCTGGGAAGTACCAACAGCGAGTCCTCCGCGCGCAGCGCGGCAGGGTCCGTGTCCGGGCGCGTCATGAACGGGGCCACGGCGTCACCGACCACGGGCACGTGGAGCGCAAGTTCGAGGTTTCGGATACCGCGGAAATCGGCCGCCATCCGCATCATCTCGGCCCGAGAATCGCCCGGCATCGCAGTGAACGTGACGGTATCTGCAAGCTCGACCGCCAGCGCCCGGGCCTTCGGACCACGCACGGCCATCACCACCGGTGTATGGAAGTCCGAACCGTCGAGGTCTCTCAGAGACATGACCGCGTCACGCACCTGTGATAACCGCTCGCCGGGTGTCACCACCGGAAGGCCCAACTGGCGCAGCTCGTCTTCAATCCCGGGTCGCCCGGTGCCGATGCCCATCTCGAACCGACCTTCTGTCAGCACCGACAGTGAGTGCGCTTCCCAGGCTATGCTCCAGGGCATGCGCAGCGGCGAGGCGTACACCCACGTACCCACCCGCAGGTCGGCGAGCGTCGCCGCAACAGCCAACGTGGGTCCCGGCGCCGGCTGCCACTGCTGAACGTCGGGCATCAGCAGTGTCGAGTAACCGCTGTCGGCGATACGGCGCACCTGGTCTCGCCACGTCGGTAGATCAGTTCTGAGCGGGGCGACAACCCCGAATCGCAATGGTCTGGCTCCGCCGGTTAGCTCATTGTCGGCCATCGTCGCTGTCCTTTCGTTCGCGTAGCGGGTAAACGGTATCGGCGTCGATGATTCGAGGGTCCAGAGTCGATGGTCCGACCGCTCAGTTCTCGTCTACAAACATCCTGCGGCCTTGCCGTCGGAGGGTAAATGCCTCGGATTTGACCCGTGTTCGTGGCGTGATTAACCAACGCTGGATTGAGGCGTTTCGCCGATTTCTGTGGAGACGGTGTGCATGCTGTCGATGCGTCTGACGGTGAAGCCCCACCATCACACCCGGCTGAGATCCGGAGAGCGCTCAAAGCATCTTGCGCATGTGCACGTCCTCGGGTTCGAGTTCGAACAGCTCGGCCAACGGATCCGCCATGGGCTGAAAGCCGCGACCGAGGTAGAACCGCACGGTGTTTTCCGATGGCGTCGCCGAGACGACCATATCCAAGTCGCCGGCGGTGCGGGCGATCTGCTCGAGCTGCTCGGACAAACGGCTGCCGATACCCGTCGCACGCCACGCTGCGCTGACGTGGAGGAATGCCAGCTGCGCGATTCCGGGCCGAAGGTGTGGCACGACGACGCCGATGCCAACCAGCCGCCCGCCAGCGAGCGCACCGAGCGGGACCCCACCGTTGTCGACGTAGTGCTGGAGCTCGTGCACCTTGGCTTCGACGGAGTGTTCGCCGTGACCCTCCGGTTCCCAGGCCGACGCGCTCCAGTTGCCCTGCCGCGCGACGAGCTGAGTGCCACGCTGGTCGTAGAGCACGTTGATGCGTTCCGTGCGGTCGATCTCGACGAGGCGCGACAGCTCGGCCCGGTCCAGCCTTCGAATCTCGACTGCGGGTTCCTCCGCTTCACGTGGGCACACGGACTTTTCATGTCCAGCGCCGCGTGGCCCGCTGCGCGCGGACGAAGATGGAGTCGGGTTCGGCTTCACCAACGTGCGTCGACTACCGCGTCCGAGTCCTGCTCTTCGCCGGCCAGCCTAACTGGGACCTGCTCGCGACGCTCACACCCGTTGAGACCCCGAAGCCCCGAAACCCGTCATCGAGCGAACGCTATCACTCCCGTGAGTGGCGTGGTTAGCGAACGTGCAGGGAAACGCCCAAACTTGAGCCTCCACTACGCCTGCACAGCGGAGGCGAAACACCTCAGCGACCGCCTCGGCAAGCCGTGCGACGGGGGCCCGCGCGGGCTTGCGCGTAAACTGTGCCCGAGGATTCGGGTGATGGCGACGAGTGTGCCCGTCCAGACACCAGCTTCCCCGCACTGGAGCCTGGAGGAGTACGACCGGGCGATCGCGGCTGGCGTCTTCGGCGAGCGCCGCATCGAGCTGATTGGAGGCGCGCTGTACGAGATGCCGCCGATGGCCGACCCTCACGCCGGCGCACTTCGCTACTTGAACGACCTCTTCGTTACGACGCTCGGCATGGGCCGCGTCTTGTGCCAGACGCCGATCATCCTGCCGACCGACAGCGAGCCAGAGCCCGACCTCGCCGTTGCGGAGGCACATTCGCCTCCGAGGCCGCGCGCCGATCAGGTGCAGCTTGTCATCGAGATCACCGACGAAGGAAGGCGTCGTTTCGATCGCGGACCGAAGCTCGAGGCGTACCTCGTGGACGAGATCCCCGAGATCTGGATCGTTGACCTGCTAGAACGGGCGGTCCTTGTGTACCGCGGGCAGGTGCTGGTCGGCCGGCACGCACAGGGCAGGGGTGCCGAGCTTCGCGCCGAACGAGTGCCCGAGGTCGGAGTGGACGTGGACGCCGTGTTCCGAGCTGCCCGACTGTCCTCCTGAGCACGCAGCCAACTACTCAAGCCACCCGCCAGCACGATCATCGTCAGGTCGGGCAGCGGCAGCTTGCCGAGCTATGTCGCTGACCAAGGCGCGCCCTACGGCGCACATCCTCACTTCCGCGGTCGCCAGCCGCTTATTGTTCGTGGTCCGGAATTTCGGCCAGTCCGTCGAAGACGGCATCGAGCCGGACAGTGATCCCAGCCACGCTGACGGCAGCCCTGGAAACGGTTGGTTCGCGCATGCCTGGCGCCCAGGTCTCGACGAGAGGGTCGGCGCGATTGGAGATGTTGACGATCCAGACTGCCGGCGCGCCGGCCGCCAGGTAGACCGGCAGCTTGATAGCGGCGTCGGTGGCGTAGCTCGAATCGGAAACCTCGATGATCAGCAGGCAGTCCTCAATGCGCGGCTTTCGATGGCCCAGCGGCTCCCGTAGCACGATCAGATCTGGTTGCGGCTCGTCGAACTGG
>JAFAOS010000411.1 GCA_019247515.1 Chloroflexota bacterium
GCTGCAGGGCATCGAAGTCTGGCCGACTCGCTACGAAAATCGCTTCATGGCGCGCGACTACGTGACCATTCGCGAGCAGCAGATCGACGGGCAGACGGTGTGGACCGAAACGTCTGTCGGGCGGGCGTTGCTCAAATCCGCACCGGCTAAGGTCACGCATGTCGGAGATCAGTATCGGATTGTGGGCGCCGCCTGGGGTACGCCGATTGCCCAGGTCGAAGTCCAGATTGACAACGGGCCGTGGCAGGCAGCCACGATTGACGAGGGTGAGGACGCCGAGTTCGCCTGGAAACTGTGGTCACTCGACTGGATGAATCCGGCCACCGGCGAGCACGCCATCACCTCTCGCGCAACCGACATGAACGGCCAGGTGCAACCGGCGCAGGACGACCCGTGGATCGCCGGCAAGCACACGTATTGGGAGAGCAACGGACAGATCACGCGCCGTGTCCGGATCGCATGATGCGAGGTCATCGTGAATGGCGCGGCCATGCGGTGCGACTCAAGCCAGACTGGCCCACCGCGGGGTGGGCAGAGTCAGGTGCCCGCCCCCGAGACGCCCTTCAACCTGATCCTGGAAGCGCGGATGTAGGCGGGGACCACCGAGTGTCGCTGCCTCGCGAAATGCCCCAAGTTCCACTGAGAAGTCTGCTCGTTCGGCTGTACAGAGCGCCGGCGCGGGTTCCAGTCATTGCCGTAGTCCGCGGAAACCAGCAGCGTTCTCTCGCCTACAGCGTGTTGTGAAAAAGTAGCCTGCGACTGTCGCCTGCAGCAGGAATCCTATTTAGGAAGGTCCTCATGCCAACGTTTTTTGATTTCCACCCGGCTACCAGATGTCGCGTGAGAACGTCGCGCACCTCCGCCAGCAGACACAGGATATCTACATCCGCGACTCGAGTGGTTGGGACACGCGCTATCTCACGTGGTCGCGTCTGTATGGCGAGGTCGGCTTCAGCGGCTGGGTGGTCGGCGTGTTGGGCGTCCAGTAGCAACAGCCTCGATGTCATGTTGGTCGGACTCCGACAAGTAGACGGCTCGCTCCCGAACGTTGCGCTCATGCGCCTTGCGACCTATCACCGCCGCCGCGGTGACAATGTTCTGCTCAACCCGACACCACTCGATGGCGTCGACCTGCTGTACGTCTCGTCGCTGTTCACGTGGCGTCGCCGGGACGTCGACGGGCACCTCGCGCACTTCCGACCACATGCCGATGTCGTCGTCGGAGGTCCGGGTTGGGATCTGACTACCCACCTGCCGCCCGAGGTCGACCTGGAGCCGAACGACTACACCCTCTACGACAACCTGGAGTACGGTATCGGCTACTCGACCCGCGGCTGTATCCGTCACTGTCCGGTCCCTCATGCGGAAGGACGCATCCGCGAGGACCGCCCGCTCACCGAGCTGCTTAACCCGCGGAGCAACCGCTTGATGCTGCTCGATAACAATTTCTTCGCGCTCGACAGCTCGCGACAAGATCGCCGAGATCGTGGGCCGCGGACTTGTAGTCGACTGGCCGCAGGGCAACGATATCCGGCTCGTCGACGCGACGGTCGCACGCGCGCTCGGCGAACTGCGCTGTCGTCGCCAGCTCGCCGGCGATCGCTTCACGCGCCCGCATACCCTCCATTTTGCTTGGGACTTGCCGGTCAGCGTCGTGCGCCGCGATGAGGTCTTGCGCGGCATCCGCTCCCTGGTTGCGGCCGGCTTCCACCCCCGTGACCTGCGCTTTTACGTGCTCGTCGGCTTCCCCGGCTATGTGCTCGACGAGGAGCTCGCGCGCGTAGAGACGCTGCATGAGGTCGGAATCGAACCGTATGTCATGGTCTATCGCGACTTTGGCGAACACGACCGGCGCGACCCGCGGCGGATGGATCTGCAGCACTGGAATAATGGCCACATCTGGCGCGCTGTCGAGTTCCGCGATTATCGACGGAGCGCGTGTGATAGACGTTGACGTGACCGGCCACGCGAGTGCCGTCCACAGCGCTCGACCAGGCAATTCGTGTGCGCACCCGTGAGCGCACACTTCAATGCTTCCAGCTGCGGCGGGCGTTGTGCCAGAGCTCAGATCAGAGGCAGGCGAAGCTGGCGCGCCTGGGAGACATGCTCCGAGACGATGACTGTGGCGCGGTCCGCGTCCAACTGCAGCACGTTGACTTCGAGCTGTTCGCCTAACAGTCCCTGGACCTTCGCTTCGACGACGTGCGGCGGAGTGGTCCGTTTGACGCCCCTCATTCGGCCGAAGGGCAGCAGTCCGTTGAGTCCGTAGACGCGCACGCGCACTCCCTTCGGCGCCTTGCCCACGACCTCAGCCCGCACGGGCCGCTGGTCGCTCAGTGCAGCCTCGAGCGCGTGCCAGTTGCGGGTGCGGGAAATCTGCTTGACTCGCACCTGCCATGACGTCAGCGCCGAGGCCAGCAGCATGTTGCGGGCACGCGCTCCGCGCGCGCCCGGAAAGTCGATCTCGCCGAGCAGGACATCGGCGCGCCGGCGCACCGGGTAGAGGACGGCGCTCGGCAGGTAGGTGAGCCCGAGTGCGTCGGCGATGTAGCGCAGCGGCTCGGCATGCCACTGCACGATCTCGACGCGTTCCTGGCCAAGCGCCTCGCGGACCGGGCGGATGCGTTCGCCGGCTCGCCCCAGCACCAGGGGCACGGGCCGCGCGGTGGCCGGCTGGACGCGCAGCCGCTGCCGAACGGCGACCTTGCTCAACTCGCCGACCTTTCGGGCAATGGCGACGATCTCGAGCTCGCCGCTCGCCGGCTCCGGCACGTGCTGCATCAGCAGTTCGCCGACGAGTACGCCCGCGTCGGTCCGCGCGCCAAATGGCCGCTCTGTCTGGTCGACCTCGGCGAGCAGCGCCAGCGGTTGGAGCGAACGAACGCGCCGATCGAACTCGAGCACGACACCTGAGAGTGTGACAGAGACGCGCCGGCGCGCAGGTTGTGTATTTCGGTGAAAGCGAACGCCATTGCTGGCTTTCACCCCCACGGATCCGGGCGTGCCCCTTTAAGGCACCCGGCTCCTCTGGAAGGACCCACAGTCATCCAGCCGCTCCATGCCAGGCTTGATGGATCATCGGTCT
>JAFAOS010000417.1 GCA_019247515.1 Chloroflexota bacterium
GAGCCACCTGCTGCAACAAGACGTAGATGGGCCGTGGTCACCGATCGTGTACTTTAATGATCTGGCCTTCGGCATCTCCTCCCCACGAGATGCCGGTGCTCCTGACATGGGCGGTCGTGAGGGAGTGACCGGCGGTCGTATGAGCGCGTCCGCCGTCGGTCACAGGCGATGGCGTGCTCTGAGGTTGGTCACGGACATGGCATTTTGGAAGCGCTTGCCGTTCGTTTTCGCGCTGACTGCCGCCCTGGTGCCTGGCGGCGTGAGCCTCGCGCAATCGACGCCGTCGTCGTCATCATCGTCGGCAGCCGCGTGGCCGCGAGCGAACTTTGACTACGCGAATACGCGGGCGGTCACCGATAGCAGCGTCACCGCCGCCAACCTGGGGCAACTCGGCGTCGCGTGGACATTTGGCGTCTCGGGCGTCGGCATCTTCGGCGCGTTGGCGACCGTTCCCATCGTCCAGGACGGGACGGTCTACTTGCAGGACTTGAAGGACAACGTGTACGCGCTCGACTTCAAGACCGGCGCGCTCAAGTGGCAAAAACAGTTCGACGTCGACAATATCGGACCCAACGGGCCGGCTGTCGACAGCGGCAAGGTCTTCGTTCAGAGCGACGCGCAGACCGTCACGGCGCTCGACGCGAGCTCGGGCAACGCGTTGTGGTCAACCCAGATCACGGACGCGCCGACGGAAGGCATTGACCAGCAACTTGCCACGTTCAACGGCACGCTGTACGTGAGCACCGTGCCCGGCACAGGCGCGTCGGACTTCTATGCCGGCGGCGGGGCAGGCATCATTTACGCACTCGACGAACAGACCGGCGCCGTCAAATGGTCGTTCAATACGGTCAAGGATGGTGATCTCTGGGGCAACCCGGAGGTGAACAGCGGCGGCGGAGCGTGGTATTCGCCTGCGATCGACACCTCCACAGGAACGACGTACTGGGGCATCGGCAATCCTGCACCGTGGCCAGGCACCACGACCTATCCGAACGGAAGCAGCCGGCCAGGTCCCAACCTGTACACCGACTCGGACCTGGCGCTCAACAGCTCCGGCGAGCTGCAATGGTACGGCCAGCCAAAGCCGCGGGACCTGACCGATGGTGACTTCGAAGCTGCGCCGATCCTGGCCACGGTGTCAGCCGACGGCGGACAGCGCAACATCGTGATTGGCGCCGGCAAGAATGGATACGTCGCCGCGTTCGACAAGCAAACTGGTGAACAACTCTGGAACACCGCGGTTGGAGTGCACCAGAACGATGACCTCCAGAGCTTCCCGTCCGCGGCTCCCGTCGAGGTTTTTCCGGGTGATCTTGGCGGAGTAGAGACTCCGATGGCGTTTTCCGGTGGCATCCTCTATGTCCCGGTGGTAAACCTGAGCACCAGCTACACGTCCACAAATCATTCTGGTCTGCAGCTTGATAGTGGCACGGGCGAGCTCGTCGCCATCAACGCCGCGACGGGCGACATCGTTTGGGACTCGGACCTGGATTCAATGGACTTCGGGGGCGCGACGGTTTCTGGCGACGTCGTGTTTACCTCGACGTATTCCGGCGAGCTCCTGGCGTTCGATCGCGGGACTGGAAAACAGGTCTGGTCGTGGCAGGCGCCGGGTGGTATCAACGCTGTCCCGGCAGTGGTCGGCGATACGGTGCTGCTGCCGGTCGGCATCGGCGGCACTCCTGAGCTCGTTGCGTTGCGCGTTGGCGCGTCCGGAGCCGCGGCCGCTCAACCGGCTGCAACACCGGCCACGCCTGCCGCGGCAGCTCCGGCGGCGGCCCCAGCGCCAGGCGCGCAAGGCGGCCTGCAGTTGAGCGTGAGCACCCCAGCGGGGACTCCGCTGGCGTTCAACACCGATACCCTGCAGGCGACCCCGGGTGCTCAGGTGACGGTCACCTACACCAACGACTCGCAGCTACCCCACAACTGGCACGTCTACAACGGCACAGACTCGAGTGCTCCGTCGCTTGCCTCGACGCCGGTCGGGTCCGGGCCAAACGACGTGAAATCGGTGGAGTTCAACGCTCCAACACAAGCCGGTCAGTACTATTTCCAGTGCGACGTCCACCCGTTCATGAACGGGCATCTCGTGGTTTCGCAGAGCTCGCCGTAACAGGCACGCAGCATGGCAGAAATCACCGGCGACACCCGCTTGAGTGGCGTCCTCGATTCGATTCCCGGCGCGCTCGAGTACATCGTTTCGCTCGACCCGCACGACTTTGGACGGCTACGCAACGCGACACTGCGCCGATACATGGCATCGCGCATCAGTCTGCGGCGTGTTGCGGCTATTGCCAAAATTCCCGAAGAGCACCTGGTCGACGACCTGACTCGTCTGTCCAATGGTGACCAGCCCGAAGCGCTTCCGCGCGCGTCGGTCGCCGACCAGCGTGCTCGCGACAAGCCGCCTGATTGGTTGGAACAGGTTGATCCCGCGAAGATTCGGCGGCGTGAATAAGCACGCTCAGAGCCTGATGTGCAGTTCAGTTGCCGGCTGCGCTCACTTGCGCTCCGGCGGGGACCGCACGGGCCGCGATGGCTTCTTCGCTCTCGACCGAAACGTCCAGATGCGCCCGCTCGGGGATCAGCACCAACGCCACGAAACTGACCACCGCGCAGCCCAGGATGAATATGGCGATGGGCGTGCTCGAGCTGTAGGCGGCAAGCAGTGCCGCGGCGATCAGCGGCGCCGGGCCACCGGCGATGATCGAGGCGAGCTGGTAGCCAATCGACGAGCCGCTGTAGCGCACGTTTGTCGGGAAACCCTCCGCGATGAGCGCCGCCTGCGGTCCGTACTGAATGTCGTGGAAGATCAGCGACAGCGCGATCGCTCCGAACGCCAGCACCGCCACGTTCGAATTCAGCAGGCCGAAATACACGAAGCCCCAGATCGCGGTACCCACGATCCCTACGCCGACCACCGGTTTGCGCCCGAATCGATCCGACAGGTGTCCAGCCAGCGGAATCGTCACGATCGACGTCACCGCCGCGAGCATGACGGGGATGAGTACCGCGTTGCGATCCATGCCCAACACGGCGGTCCCGTACACGAAGATGAAGCTCGTATAGATGTAGAAGGGCGCTTGCTCGGCCTGGCGCACGAGTGCCGACAACAGAATTTCCCTGGGATGCCGCTTGATCACCGAGACGACCGGCTGCCGCTCGAGCTTCTGCCGCTCGGCAAGCTGGCGAAACGCGGGTGTCTCGACCACACGCAAACGAATGTACAGGCCAACGAAGATCAGCACGACGCTCAACAGGAACGGAATGCGCCAGCCCCAGACGAGGAATGCATCACCTGACCAGGCACTGAAGATCAGCAGCGCCAGATTGGCGAGTAGCAGCCCGGCCGGTCCGCCGAACTGCGGCCAGCTGGCGGTGAAGCCGCGGTGTTTCTGACTGCCCGACTCCATGGCGAGCAGGACTGAGCCGCCCCACTCGCCGCCGACGCCCGCGCCCTGAATGAAGCGCAGCACGGAAAGCAGGATGCCGCCCCAGATACCGATCACGGCGTAGCCTGGCAGTACGCCGATCAGGAAGGTGCCCAGGCCCATAATGGTGAACGTCGAGATCAGCGTCGCCTTGCGACCGATGCGATCTCCGTAATGGCCGAAGATGGCCGCGCCGACGGGTCGAGCGAGGAAGCCTACGAAGTACGTCCCGAATGCCAGCAGTACCCCGGTGAGTGGGTCCGCCTCGGGAAAAAAGACTTTGCCGAACACCAGGCCAGCGGCGGTGCTGTAGAGCAAGAAGTCGTACCACTCGATGGTGGTGCCGACGGTGCTGGCCACGAGTGCTCGCATGAGCATTCGCCGGTCGACCGGCTGAACTGCTAACGATCCAACTGACTGAGCCATGGGTGCCTTTCCACCTCCCCGACGCTGCAGCTGTGAATCTGGGCCAACCTCTATGGTGTGCGCCCCGGCACGGCACAGTCAATAAACAGTTTCGGGCAGACGCCACGACCGAGCGTTTCCGCCCGGCCATGGTTCACCACCGAACTGTTTTTGAGCTCGATGTGGCTAGGACCGAGGCTCGCCCACCAGTCCAATGGTGTTGTTGTTCTGATTCGGATCCTGGAAGAAGCCAACGATCCTGCCGTCGTTGTTGATGCCGTTGACGGTCGTCGCGCTGGCCCCAGGTACGTCGACGGAGAGGTAGCTCCCATCACGGTACTCGAACCCGTGCATAGTTCCGTTGGCGTCGGTGTAGTCGCCGACGACGTCGCCGTGATTGTTGATGCCCAGGGCCTGAGTGAAGCTGGACTTCGGGAAGGCGATCTTCTTCAACTCGCCGTTGTGGAGCAGGAACCCGTCGGCGGTGGTCGCTGTTGGTGAGCTCTGCATGAAACCCACGACGTCACCCTCGTCGTTGATCCCGGTCGCCTGGCTGCTCGGCGTGGGAATGTTCAGCACCAGGAACGAGCCGTCTTTTTCGTGGACGTAGCCGTGCTGAAGTCCGGCGGCCTCCTGGTAGTAGCCGGCCGCCTGGGCGTTGTTGTTGACGCCGAGCAGCTGGTTGAACGTCGTGCCTGGCAGGTCAACTGTGACCGCATCCTTGCCGTTCTGTTTCAAAAATCCGTGGTTCACGCCCCCCGTGTCGATGTAGAAGCCCACGGTCGTGTCGTTGTTGTCGATGCCGACGACCTGGGTCTGGGCCGAGTTGGGGAAGTTTTCGTCGGTAAAAGTGTCGGGGAGCTTCAGCGTGAAGCCCTTGTTGCCAGGCGTGTTGGTGTGATAGCCGGCGATGAGGCCGTGGTCGTTGATGCCAAGCAGCTGCGTGAAGGTGACGTCGGCGGGATCGGCGATCTTCTGGAAGCTGAAGTGGTCGTCACGATCGAGGCCCTCGGCGGCGACGGCGCCCGTGTTGGCGGCAAGCAGGCTCGCGGTCAGGGCGAAGGCGCCAATGGTGGCGGCAGCGGTTTGTCGAATTCGCATGAGCAGTGTCCTCTCGGGTTGATTGACGAGCGCTGGCTCAGTTGTTCGTCTGCGCCAGTCTCGACGCTGCTCACGTCCCTGGACAGGGAGTTAGCCCCCATCTTCGTGCAGAGGGCGACGATGGTATCAATAGCTGACTATGCAGCGCAGCAACGAGCGCATCCTGACCACGCATGTCGGCAGTTTGGCCAAGCCCGACGATCTACAGACGATGATTGCGGCCCGCGAAGCCGGGCAGCCGTACGACGCGGCCGCGTTGGCAGGCCGCGTGACGGACGCCATCGCCGAAGTGGTGCGGACGCAGGCCGAGATTGGAATCGACGTCGTGAACGATGGTGAATTCTCGAAGTCGAGTTGGGGGGCGTACTTCCGCACGCGTCTCAGCAACGTCGACGCACGACCGGGTCAGCGCAGCACTCCGGGTCTGATCTATGAGCGCGAGGAGCCCCGGTTTCCGGACTGGTTCACTGGCGCGCGTGCCGGTGGTGGGCCCATGTTCAGCTACGTCCTGCGCGCCGGCGCTGCCGCGCGCGGCCTGCCGGTGGCGGGCATTCAAGGCGCGTTCTGTACCGGCCCGCTCGCGTACGTCGGGCACGCGCAGGTGCAGGCTGACATCGACAACCTCAAGGCAGCGGCGCGGACCGGCGTCAAAGTGGAAGAGCTGTGTATGACGGCGCTGGCGCCGCCGACCATGACTTTCTTTCTCAAGAACGAGCACTACGCCACCGACCGTGACTTTCTGTTCGCCATCGCCGAGGCGATGAATGCGGAGTATCGAGCGATTGCCGACTCGGGCATCCTCCTCCAGCTTGACGAGCCGGCGATCCTGACGGACTGGCACTGGATGACCGATGCCACGGTCGCGGAGTATCGCGCCAAGCTGGCGGTCCAGGTCGAAGCGCTGAACGTCGCGCTGCGCGGCGTCCCGCCGGACCGCGTGCGGATGCACAGCTGCTGGGGCAGCATCCATCATCCGCATACCGACGATATTCCGTTGGCGGACGTCGTGGATCTGATCCTGCAAGTCAACGTGGGCGCTTATTCAATCGAGGCCTCCAACCCCCGCCACGACCACGAATGGGAGGTGTGGCAAGACGTCAAGCTGCCGGACGGCAAGATTCTGATCCCCGGCGTTATCGGCCACTTTACGGACTTTGTCGAGCACCCCCGGCTCGTGGCGGAGCGGATTGTCAAGTACGCGCGCGTCGTTGGTCGCGAGAACGTGATCGCCGGAGTCGACTGTGGCCTGGGCACGCGCGTGGGCAGTGAGTCGATCCAGTGGGCCAAACTCGCCGCGCTGGCGGAGGGCGCGCGCATCGCGTCCGCGACACTGTGGGCTGTCTAACGAGTGGACACCTCGCACGCCCTCGATCGCTACGCGCAGATGCGGGACTTTTCCCGTACGCCCGAACCGCCGCCGGTTCCGGCGCACCGCGGCGGCCCGCTGACGTTCACCATCCAGAAGCATGCCGCCCGCCGCTTGCACTACGACTTCCGTCTCGAAATCGATGGCGTGCTGGTGAGCTGGCCCATTCCGAAAGGTCCCGCCTACAACCCGCTGGATCGCCGTCTGGCGATCCAGACCGAGGACCATCCCTACGAGTACGGCACGTTCGAGGGCGTGATTCCAGCCGGCGAGTACGGGGGCGGGCAGGTCATCGTCTGGGACGCGGGCACCTATTCGGTCGTCCACGACAACACGCCGCTTGATTTCCACGACCGCCACCGAGTGGAGACGTTGGCCCGCAAGGGCGTCGAGAGCGGCCACCTCTCGATCTTCCTGAACGGACGCAAGCTCAAGGGCGGCTGGACCCTGCAGCGCACGCGCGGCAAGGGCGTCAAGAGTCAGTGGTTGTTCCTCAAACGTCGCGACGGTCTGGACGATGCGCGGCTGGACATCACCGCCGCGGATCGATCCGTCCTGAGCGGCCTGAGCATCGAGGATCTCGCGCGGGGCACCCTTCCGCAGCGCCAGGCCAGCCAGCTCGCACCCACCGCGGAGCACCTGACGGGCGTCCGCAGCGTCGGAATGCCCCGCCCGTACGAGCCGATGCTGCCCACGTTGAGCCGCGACATGTTCCAGCGCGCGGATTGGCTGTACGAGCCCAAGCTCGACGGCTACCGCCTGCTTGCGTTCGTAGACGGCGGCCGCGTGCACCTGCGCTCGCGCGGCGGCCAGGCATACGAAGAGCGCTACCCGGAGCTGGTGCGGTGGCTTGGGTCGCAACCCGTCGAACGCGCGGTATTCGACGGCGAGGTGGTGGCCATTGGCGCCGACGGGCGCATGTCGTTTCAGCGCCTCCAGAACCGGAGCGGCGACCCGGCGGCCGCGCTGCGCTACTACGTCTTTGACCTGCTGTATCTGGACGGCTTCGACCTGCGCGGGGTGGCGCTGGTCGACCGCAAACGCCTGTTGCACGCGGTGCTGGCGCCGCTGGGTGGCATCGAAGAGGTCGCCGCGTTCGACGACGGTGCGCGCCTGTTTCAAGCCGCTGGCGAGCAGGGGTTCGAGGGCGTGGTCGCCAAAAAGCGCGACAGCGTGTACGAGCCAGGCGCGCGCGTGCGGACGTGGCTGAAGGTCAAGACCTCGCTGACGGATGACTTCGTGGTGGTGGGTTACACACTCGGCACCGGCCGACGCAGCGAAACGCTGGGCTCGCTGATTCTGGGCAGCTACGACCAGGCTCGGACACTGCGCTACGCCGGACACGTCGGCACCGGGTTCGACGAGGCATCGCTGAGCGACATGCTGGTGCGCTTGACGCCGCTACATCGCGCCACCAGTCCACTCGGCGAGGCGATTCCGCGGGGCGCCGCCGCCAGCCGCGCGGGCGGCGCTGGAGTCTGGGTGGAGCCGCGAGTGGTGGTGGAGATCAAGTTCTCCGAGCGAACCGAGGATGGCCGCCTGCGGCATCCGGTATTTTTGCGCGTGCGCGAAGACAAACCCGCGGCGGAGGTCCAGCCACAAGCCGTGGCTGGTCCGCCTGCCGACGTCGAACGCGAACACGCCAATCCGTCACCTGGACGGCCGTCCGGCACCGGCGTCGGCGCCGAAGGGCAACGCGGCAAGCCGGCCGTCAAACGTCCCTACGGGTCCGCCCTGGGGAACAACCTTCGCCAGGATCCGATTCAGCAAGCAACGCCCGAGATCGTCGAGGCGCTCCAGGTCCTCGACGCCGATCCCCAGAAGCAGGTCCTCCACCTCACGCTTGACGGCCACGCCGTCCGGCTGTCTTCCCTCAACAAGGTCCTGTGGCCCGCCACGGACACACGCCGAGCGCTGACCAAGCGCGATCTCATCCGCTACTTCCTGCAGATCGCTCCGGTCGTCCTGCCGCACTTGCGCGATCGGCCGGTCACCATGACCCGCTTTCCGGACGGCATTCACGCCCAGCGCTTCTATCAGAAGTCGCCACTCCAGGGAACGCCCGCGTTCGTCGAGCGCTTCAGCTCTTTTTCGGAGGATAACAACCGCGACGTCGAGTATTTTGTCTGCAACAACGCCGCCACCCTGATCTGGTTGGCACAGCTCGCCGACCTGGAGCTGCACGTCACCCACACACGCATTGTCGCGGACCCGGACGCGCCCGACCTGTCGACGCGCTTCACGCGTAGTCGACAGAACGTGGAGGCCTCCACGCTCAACTATCCCGACTTCCTGGTGACCGACCTGGACCCCTACATCTACTCCGGCCGCGAGCCGAAAGGCGCCGAGCCAGAGCTCAACCCGGAAGGTTTTCAGCGCGCCTGCGAGGTCGCGCTGTGGTACCGCGACATGCTCGAAGAGATCGGCCTCCACCCCTTCCTGAAGACCACCGGCCGAACCGGCCTCCACCTGTACGTGCCGATCGCCCGTACCCTGGACTACGATTCCGTGCGCGCCGTTGCCGAAACTCTCGCTCGACGCATCCTGGCCAGTCACCCGCAAGTGGTGACCACCGAGTGGGCCACCGTGGCGCGGCGCGGCAAAGTGTTCCTTGACTACAACATGAACCGCCGCGGGGCGTCCCTTGCCGCGGTGTACTCGCCGCGCGCCGTGGACTGGGCCGGCGTCTCCACCCCACTCCGCTGGGAAGAGCTCGACCACGCGTATCCCACCCAGTTCGATCTGCTCAACATTCCCGAGCGTCTCGTCCAGCTCGGCGATCTGTGGCAGGACATCCTCGAGTCGCGCGTTGACCTGAAGGCGCTGCTCGCGTCGTAACCGCCGCGTCCGCGTACGAGCGCGGTTGACCGGGGCGATATGATTGACTGTCTACACCACGACGGGGGTAACACGTGCGCGGAGCAGTCCTGTACGAGGCGAACACGCCACTGCAAATTGAGGACGTCTCGGTGGACGGCCCGAGAGACGACGAGGTGCTGGTGCGAGTAGCCGCCACCGGCGCGTGCCATAGCGACTACCACGTGATGGACGGCACCTGGCACGGTCCGGGCTATCCACTACCGATCATTCTGGGTCACGAGGCGGCAGGTGTCGTCGAGAAGGTCGGCTCGAGCGTGCGGACCACCCGGCCCGGCGACCACGTCATCCTCTCCTTCGCGCCGAATTGCGGTCGCTGCCGCATGTGCACCATCGGCCGACCGAACCTGTGCACTGGCATGGTCTCGCCACCTGGTCGGTTCCAGGACGGCACCCGCCGTCATCGCAAGGGCGACATGGAGATCAACTGTTTCGGCCGCGGCATGTCCTCGTTCGCGGAATACAGCGTCGTACACGAGTCGGCGGCTATTCCCATTTCCAAAGAGGTGCCGCTGACCGTCGCGGCGCTGATGGGCTGCGCGGTCATGACCGGCGTGGGCGCGGTGCTGAATACTGCCGCCGTCGAGCCCGGCTCCACCGTCGCCGTGTTCGCGACCGGCGGCGTCGGTCTCAACGTGGTCCAGGGCGCGGTGCTGGCCAATGCCAGCCGGATCATCGCCGTCGACTTGCTCGACAACAAACTCGACTACGCCAGCAGTTTTGGGGCAACGCACACCATCAATGCCTCGCGCCAGAACGCCGTCGAGCAGATCCGCGAATTGACGGACGGACTTGGCGTCGACTACGCGTTCGACGCGATTGGGGACGCCCGCGTCTCGCGCGCCTGCTACGACGCGGTGCGACGTGGCGGAACCGCCGTTGTGGTGGGCATGGCGCCGACCGGCACCGAGATCCCGATTCCGGCGACGATCGCCGGCGAAGAAAAAGTGGTCAAAGGTTGCTTCTATGGTTCGACCCGGCCGGCCGTCGACTTCAAGCGACTGGTGGACTTTTATCAGCGCGGCGCGCTCAAACTGGACGGGATGATCACCCGCACGTACTCGTTAGAGAGCATCAACGACGCATTCGACGCGCTGAGCCGCGGCGAGAACGCGCGGGGGGTCATCACACCCACAAACTAACGCAGGGGCATTGGCCGCCAGCGGCAAGCGCAGTCGCGCGACAGTGCCCACTCCGACGCCGCTGGACAGACTGAGCTCACCCCCGTGCGCGTCGACCAGGACCTTGGCAATCGACAGTCCGAGGCCGGCGCCGCCGGTTGCGCGCGAGCGGGCCGCGTCTCCACGATAGAAGCGGTCGAACAGGCGCGAGAGGTGCTCCGGTGCAATTCCGCGGCCGGTATCGGCGACTTCCAGTACAGCGCCGCCTGGTTCCGAGTGGACGCGCACGTCGATGTGTCCACTCTCAGGCGAGTATTTGATCGCATTGTCGAGCAGGATGACCATGACCTGTTGCAGACGTTCGGGGTCCACGTCCACGAGAACTTCGTGGCCGGCTGGCTGAAACTCGAGCACCTGGTTTCGGTTCTGCGCGAGCGGAGTCATGCGACGCACCACATCCGCGGCGACCTCGGAGAGATCCATCGGTGCGGTCATCAACTGCAGCGCTCCCTGGTCCGACCGGGCGAGCGTGAGCAGATCCTGCGCCAGCAGCTGCATGCGGCCGATCTCGGCTTGCACGTCCTGCAGCAGGTCGGCATGATCGGCGAGGCGATCCTCGGGGTGGCGTCCGAGCAGGTCGGTCGCCGACCTCAGCACCGTGAGGGGCGTGCGCAGCTCGTGGGAGGCGTCCGCAACGAACTCCTGCTGCCGACGGAATGCGCTCTGGATCGGAATCAACGCCCGCCCCGAGAGGAACCAGGCCGCCCAGACCGTGAGCAGCAAACCCAGGCCGCCACCGGCGCCAAGAACGAGCAGCAGCGTGTGTTCGGCCGACACCTGCTCGCGCAGACTCTCGCCACTGATGACGACGTCTCCATCCGGGGCTCGCGTCAGCAGAACTCGCGTCGGCTCACCGTCGATGGTCACGGTTGCCAGCGTTGGATCATCTGAAACCGCAGGCCAGGCAACGCCGTCGAGTTGAACCTGCTGCGGATTGAATTCCACCTGGCCGTTCGGCGCGAGGGTCACCAGAAACATCCCGCCGTTGTAGCCGTCACGCTGGCCATTTGGATGGGGTGGTCCGCCTGGCGCGGGAAGGGTTCCGACCGCTTGCTGGTTGCGGCTCATCAGGTCCTGATCCACCTGGCTCATGAGGCTTTGAGACACGGTCAGGTAGACGCTGGTTCCAAGCAAGAGCAGGATCACGCTCACGACCACGACGGTCCACGCCACCAGCCGTCGGCGAATGGGCGTGAACAATGCCTGCTCGTTCATGAAAGACAGTCTGGCGCCAGAGACTTGGAGGCTGCTTGGAGTTCGGTTGGACGGCTCTCAGTCTTTGACACGCGCTACACAGCCGCGCCGCGCACCGAAGGCGCCCGTTTTCGCAGGCTCGACCAGCGGCGCAGCGCGTAGGCGATGTTGCCGGCGAGCACCCCTACCAGCAGGTATGCCTGTCCAGACCCAAGGGCTTGCGCCGCTACGCTGCCGGCGCCGACCAGTGCTCCGATCGCCACCTGTTCGCCATAACGCGCCGGAGCCGTCGGCGGGTCCGTCACCATGAACAGCGCCAGGAACAGCGCGGCCTGAATAAATGGGGTGCGAAACATCTCCGCGGCCGTCGCGGCGTCGATGCTGGCCAGCGCCGCGGACAGCGCGAAGAGTGCACCCAGAAAGGATAGGACGAGCGGGAACTTGTTGATGCGGTCGACGATGAATGCACCCGCCGCGACCAGCACGATGACGAACGGCCAGCCGAGGTCCGGCAGGGCGCCCCACCAGCTCTGTCCGGTGCCAAAGAGTGGAATTGAAACCAGCAGGGCGAGCGCGGCGGGATTGAAGACGTGCCAGCGCTCGCTCGCAAACAGGTATTTGCTCAGCGTCGCCAGAATGCCGACGGCGACCGTGATCGCGTGTGGCGTAGCTGGATCGAGCACGAAACCGACGATCATGCCGGACAGGATCGCGGAGGACGGCCAGGCAAGCGGACCTCGGCTAAATCGGCAGATGATGAGCTCGGTCAGGACGGCGGCCGCGACCGCGGCGAGCATGTGCGGCACCGCGAGCGACCAGCCGACGGCCGTCGCGCCGAAGACGAACAGGCCGAGGAAGATGGCCAGCAGCGTGCCTTTGGGCGTGCGTAGAAATCGGCGCAGGCGCTGCATGTCAGACCGCCGCCCCCGTCGAGGTCGTCGAGCTCGCTGGCAGCGCCTGGGTGAGCGCTTGCAGGACGGCCGACTTGAAGGCTGCCGAGCTATAGGTGGCGCCCGTGACGGCATTCACGTTGGCGGATTGACCTGCAACCACCTGGGCTGGCAGCGAGGCGATGCGTGAGGCCGGGTACGAGGTCGTGACGCGCGTTATTTGAACGTTGGTGATCTTGCCGGCGGCGATGGTCACCGACACGCTCACGTTACCGAACCGAGAAGTCCCGGTGCCCGAATAGGTGCCGTCGGCATAGGTGTTGGTCGCGGTTGATGGCGTAGATGCCGGAGTGCTCGATGCGCCCACAACGACCGTCGGCGGTGTTGCTCCACCCGTCGATGTCGACACCGAGGCCACTGGAGCAGCGGCAGCCGCGGCGACACCCGCCGCGGCGGGTTGCGTTGCGAGCAGTCCGGCGACGTAGATGGTTGCAACGGCCGAAGCGCTGAGCGCCACCAGTCGTGCGGACATTTTTCTGGCCATGGGGGTGATCCTCCGCGCCGCTACGTCAAAGGCGGCGATGTGTTGGACTCTAGGTCCGCCACGTTAGAGCCAGATGTGCCCCGCCTTGAATTAGCCTGAGATCGCCAGCCAGGCGACCCTCTTTCGGTCGGTGGATTGACTCTGGGCGCTGACCGCAATAGCCTCCCTGTTCACGAAGGCGAGGCCCGGCAAGCACGTAGCGATTCTGGTCAGGCAGGGGTGGGTCAATCCGCTGACCAGGGCCGAGCCGACATATCGGGAGTCGACAAGGCGGCCGGCGAAACGGTCGTCTGGAAGGAGTGGGACCGTGGACATTTTTCGGCAGCAGGGCGCTCGGCTCAGCCGGCGCAATCTCCTGAAAACGTTTGGCTTATCGGCGGGGGCCGGCATGCTGGTGGCTTGCGGCGTCGGCGGCTCCAGCGGCGGTGGCGCCGCCACGACGCCGGCGGCCGGAGCCGGCACTTCAGGCGGGAGCGCGCCGACCACGGCGCCCGCTGCGCAAAGCTCGGGAACTGCGACCAAGGTGGTCTGGTTCGCCGCGCGCGACACGACCGGCTACACCCCGAAGCAGGTCGACACCTTCAACAGCATGAACAAGGACATCCAGATCGATTATCAGGAGCAGGGCGCCACGACGCAGGACCTGCACGACAAGTTCGTGACCGTCGCGGGCGCCAAGGACCCCAGCGTGGACATCGTCTCGATGGACGTCCCGTATGTGCCGGAGTTCGCTGCTGCCGGTTGGACGATCGCCGTCGACGACATTCTCCCCAGCGACGAACAGGCGAAGTTCTTCCAGGGCACGCTGCACGGAGCGACCTACCAGGGCAAGTTGGGTGGCGTGCCCTGGTTCAACAACGGGCCCGGGCTGTACTACCGCAAGGATCTCTTCGACGCTGCCGGCCTGCAGGCGCCGAAGACGTACGACGAGCTGCTCAACGCGGCGAAGACCCTGCAAACCGCGGATGTGGTCGGCTTCGCCATGCAACTGCCGCAGAACGAGGGCGGCATCATCAACTGGATGGAGTACCTGTGGGGGTACGGTGGCGACCTGGTCGACGACAAGCTCAACGTGCTCGTGGATCAGGGCACCGCCGGTGTCGACGGGATGCAGAAGATCCTTGACTTCATCTACAAGGACAAGATTCTTCCGGAGGCCGCCCTGCAGTTCACCCTCGGCGCGGACGTCATGAACCTGTTCCGCGGCGGTAAGGCGGCCATGATCCGGCTCTGGTTCTCCAATGCCGGCGACCTGTACAAGGACGACTCCACCATCAAGCAGGGACAGTGGGACGTCGCGCCACTGCCTTCCAAAGACGGCGCGAAGCCCGGGCCCGGCTGCCTCGGCGACTGGAACCTCGGCGTCTCGAAGTTCTCGACCAAGCAGAAGGAGGCGCTCGAAGCGGTGCGAGTCCTCACCGGCTTCGAGTTCCAGCGGGCGCGTTTCCTCGACGGCGGTTTCCTTCCTTCGCGGACGGCCGTCTTCGACGACCCCGACATCCAGAAGAAGTATCCCTACGCCAAGGCAGCCCAGGCTTCATTCGAGTACCTGAAGCCGCGCCCGGTGACGCCGTACTACCCCGACATCTCCGCCAATGCCATTCAACCGGCGTTCGGCCAGGCCATGGCGAGGCAGATCACACCCGACCAGGCGATCAAACAGATGGGCGACAAGATGCGCCAGATCCTCAAGAGCGGCTAGTGG
>JAFAOS010000303.1 GCA_019247515.1 Chloroflexota bacterium
GCGTTTTGGGAATATGCTGAACTCTCGGGACCCGCTTTTGATCGCCTCCGCTATAGGTCCTATCGAACCATCTGTCTGGCTCATCTGGGGCGTCTGGATGAAGCCCGGGCACTCGGGGGACCGTGGTTGGACGCCCAGGAAGATCGCGTTAGACGTGAGCCTGAAGAGGACCGACACACAATTAGCCTTGTTTTGCTTCTGCAGGCTGCGGTGCTGCTCGAGCATCGTTCAGCAGCGCGGGTTCTGGCCCCAAGGCTCGCATGTGTGGCGCATGTGACTGTGGGCCCCTGGTTCTACACTTGTGTGGCCCGCCATCTAGGCGCTGCCGCGGCGCTGTGCGGAGATCCGGCGGCCGCCCGCGCCTATTATCTGCAGGCGCTGGAGTCGGCCGCGAAGATTCACTTCCGCCCCGAGATCGCCCTCGCCCATCTACAGCTTGCTGAGCTGCTGCTACGAGAATACTCGGATAGCGCCACCCGCGCAGAGGCCGGGGAGCACCTGGATTTCGCCCTAACCGAACTTCAGGAAATGAAGATGCAGCCCGCGCTGGAGCGGGCGCTCAGTCTTGCGGCACCGTTGAAAGCGTCACGGGTTCCGGCCAAGTCAGCGAATCTCACCGCCCGCGAACAGGATGTCGCTGCTCTGCTCGCAGCCGGGCGGACTAATCGCGAGATTGCCAAAGAACTCGTGATTACGGCAGCGACGGCCGAAGTGCACGTCAGGCACATCCTGAATAAGCTCGGGTTCAAGTCGCGTTCGCAGGTGGCGAGATGGGCGATTGAAGCAGGTCTTGGAGAGGGTCCGCCGGCACGAAGTACGCCGGTGTCGACAGGCGCACCGATCGTGCGTCCCGCGCCGTCAGCCACTCCTTCGCCGCCTTCGCGGCGTGCGTAGCGCCACCAGTCGCGCGGTTGCGCCCAGAATGATTTCGCGGCGAAGCTAGAGGCGGTACCCGCAGCTGCGCCACGGGTATTCGTAGCGGATGCCAACGCGACACTCTTGCCCACGTATCTGCAGGCGTGCATGCGCCCCAGGGCTGGTCGAAGTCGACCGTTGACACGTGTGGGCATGTCTGCAACAGGTGGGGCGGTCAGCCTCACCTAGGAGTGGAGGCTTGCTGCACGTGCTGAACCCGGCGAATGCAAATGCCGCCGCCGCAAATGTCACGGACTTCCGCGTAGACGAGAACGCTGGATTGCACTCGATCGCAGAGCCTTCGACGTTGCGTGCTGCTACTACCGCAGGGGTGGGAAATCCAGCAATTTTCTAGCAGGTACCGCTGTCGGGACTGGTGCCGATGGGGCCTAGCGCCGCTGCGGCCCGGGCTCTCGGTTCATGGGCTCTGCGACGCAGTCATGGGGTGAGCGGCTTGAGTAGGCTGCCCAGCCCACCCACGAGCACGTCCAACCAACCGCAGCGTGCGGATTCTGACGGGGACCGTGCGAGGCACCCGGTGGTGCCAGTCGCGACTCGCGTCAGTGTGGAGACTGGTGCGACGCGTGGATGGAGCGGAGGGCGCTGTAGCCGAGCGGCGCGAAGCCGCGGCCCAGCCAGAAGGGTCGGGACAGGGGGTTAGCGGGTTCGAAGTCGACCGCTACCCACGCGTAGCCGTGGCCGTGCCCCCAGGTGAGCGCGGCGTCGACGAGCGCGCCGGCCACACCTTTTCCGCGTGCGTCGGGGTGGGTGGCCGTTGGGCCGATGTAGGGCTGGCCAGCCGCACACAGGCGCGGGGCCGGCGAGGTCAACTCGAGCGTGAGCAGGCCCACATCGTCGCCATCGATGGCCGCAATGAAGTGGGTGGCGCCATGCGACTGGAGGGTCCGGTGCGCCTCGAGGATCTCCTCGAGCGTCAGGTGGACCGTCGGGGCATAGATGGGCGGCGTGCTGCGGTGCCGGAACTCGACAAAAGCGAGACGGGCGATCGTCGCGAGATCGTCGCGGCCCCCAATGCGGACTTGCACATGGGTAGCGCTTGGGCGCGGCGCGGCGGGCTGTACGGCGTACACGTGGTGGCGCCCGAAGCCGAGATTGGCCAAGCCCTCGGCGAGTGGTGGTAGGGCAATGTGGTCGACGAAGAACTGCCGCACCCCACCGGCCACGACCTGGGGCGCCAGCTCGGCATACAGCCGGGCCAGCACGGTCGTTGGGTCCTCACAGGTGGGCGCGACCGCGAAGCCCTCTGCGGGCAGCCGCGCATGCCGGCCATAGACCCGGCCAGCCCTGACGACGAGTGTCATGACTGCCAGCGCGCAGCCGTCATCGAAGGCGACTGCCCCGGTCGAGCCCGTGGCGCGGAGCTGCTGGAGTGCCGACGTGCACACCGCAGCGCGGGTGTAGATCTCAGGCAGGCCGGGGTGCAGCCGGCGGGCCCAGGTGTGCTCGTGCGCGACCAGTGCGCCGGCGGCTTCGATCGTGCTGTCGTCCAGGGCACAGATGCTGAGCACGGCGCTGTTGCTCCTCTGGCCCGTCAGCATACGCGGCGAAGGCGTTGATATGTTCAGCGCGTCCGCTCGTTGCAGGCGCCCGAAGGCCTGCAGGCCGGCGGCGGCCTATGACGATGATTACGAGATCGCGCGCCTAGAGGGGACATCTGCCAGCCAGCGGTCGAGGCGCGCCAGAGCGCTGGACTTGAGCCACTGGGGTGCGCCGCTGGCGCGGATAGAGCAGCGGGCGATCTGCGCGAGGGTAGCATCGTCCAGGCCGAAGACGTCTCGGAGAAGCCGCCGTCCGAAGTGCGGAAGAGACCGTAGCGAATGAAGCCTGGGACGGCTTCAAGCAAGGGGCGGACGTCGTTCTCGCGCGTGATCAGGTCGTCGAAGAGGGAGGTGGCGTTCGTGTAGTGGCGGATGACAGTATGCATCGAGGCTCCTATGGAACGGGAATCGTCGGCGGGGTGGATTGTTGCGGAGCGCGGGGCTCCTTTCAGTCAAGGAGGCGAGGATCGCCGCCACGCCACAGCGCTCCATCCCGCTGCTCCACCAGACCTTCATCGAGCACATACCGCAACACGCGAAGCTCGCGATTCTGACACGCGTGGCCGCGGAAACTCGACATAGTCGCGGTCTTATCGGGTGGGCGCCTCGTACACCGACAGCACATCGCTTAGCGGGCCGGGTGGTGGAACGTTCAGGTCGACGCCAGTCGCGTCCTTGACCTGCTCTTTGAACCACAGATCGAATGGATCGCGTGACCCGACGAACTGGCCCACCGCACCAGGAATATCCGGCGCCTGGAAAAAAACGACAAACAACTCGCCCATTGGCGTGGTCTGGATGGCCCACACTTCCTTGGTAATCGCGAGCCGCTGCTCCGAAGTCGCATATTCGGCCTTCCGCTTACCCTCGAGGTCCGCCAGGAACGCGCGTGCGTCCGCCGCCCTACCCTCAAGAATGGGAAGCGCGAAGAGAGCGTATTCCACGTGATGGGCCCCCCCCCCACAAATTTGCTCGAGCAGCCTTCAACATACACCGCTTTCGTCCGAAGTCAAGTGGGTCGTAAGAGCCCCATCGACGTTCGATTCAGACGCGGTGCCAATGTGGCTCCTTCTGAGCCCCTGGGGGGCGTTGGCGCTGAGCCGATTGCGCTTACTCCATTTGAGCTAAAGGGAGGTCACGAAACAGGTTCCCGGAGTGATCCTGGACAGCGCGGTTCCGTGGACCCGCCGCACGCAACCGTTTCAGCGTAAACCGCTCCGCGAGCGCAGTTGTAGAAACTGGTGCGGGTGTGCTTGGCGCCTTCAGCCCAGCTGCGGATAGTGTACGGCTAAAAGGTGGCCGCAGGCATCAGACGATTGTCGTCGGACTTATCGATGGAGTGTGGCAGCAGCGAGCTGATCTTATCGGTGCGATCTGCTGATCTTATCGGTGCGACGTTTGTCGCCTCGGTCGAGGAGAGCGTCGAGGGCCAGGTCCTCGAACGGGCCTTCTGCCCGGAAGTGTGGAGCTGCTGCTCGTCCTGACCGGTGTAGCCGGCTCGCCGCCCGGCACTGTCAGCCATGTGCCCCCAGAGCATTGGTTGCACGGCGCTCAAAAGCTGATCCCGGTCGGCATTGCCACCCGCAAGTGCTAGCGCCTCGAGGACAAGAATGTCCACGGCGCCGAGTGCTTCGGAGTCGTTCATCCGGGATTCAGGCTGCGCCTTGTGAGCCCGTGACGCTCCACTCGGACGCGCGATACAGGTCGAGCGCCTCCGAGGATCTTTTGGAGATCGATTTCAGCGGAGGATCACTCATGGCCGCGGGCAATCAGTTCGGGATCGGGCGCATCACCGGCCCGGTGACCTGATCCAACCGCTCTTGTCCTGCGCGCACTTTGGCCAAGACCAGCGTCGCGCATGCTATCAAGCGTGCCACAAGGGATGCGGACGAGCATACCCGATGTCATCGTCGTCCACGGGCGGACGGCCGCTTCATTGGCCCGGAGGACGGCGAGGCCTTGAGCAAGGACCGGTGAATTCCGTGCCCGACGTACTTCAGCCTCAGGAGTGCATGCGGATATTTGTCGAGAGCGATCAGGTGAAACATCGACGGAGGAGCAAACAGTCGCTCCAGCTTCGCGGACCGAAGCGCTTTCTCGGCCCTCTCACGCGCCGGTCGGAGGGCGCGTCGGAATTCCTCGTAGTTCGAACGCCGAATGGCAACAGTCTCGACCATGTCGTCGAGAAGCGCCTCTATCTTTTCCTGCTTTGACTTCGAAACCCTGTCAAATCTGGATACGCGCTTGAACGCGGGACGGAGCTCCCTGATCACCTCGGCCTGCGTGGTGGCCAGGTCCTCGCCGAATTGATCTCGCGGCCAGTGAATCGCCACGAAGCGCTCGATCACCTCAAACAGCGTCATGGGGCGGAACGCCATCATTTCCTCGCTTGCCCGGGCTCTCTTCGTCGGAGCGTACTCAGCGATTGGCTTCAAAGAGTCGGGAGCGACTGAGAGCTGAACTTTCAGCAGGTCATCGCGATTGCAACTGTTCTTCACAATGGTGGCTTGTCCGCTGTTGTGACGTTTGATGGCATCCGCGAATGCTGACCACGTGCTCTTGCCAACCCGGGGAATCCACGTTTCCGCATTTAGCGGACAGTGCAGGCCAGCGGTAACCGCCAGGTGGATCAGCTCGCCACAGTAGACGAGATTCTCCGGTTGGTAGAAGAAAGCCGACGCCACCGTGTCACCCGTCAGAGCACGAATCATCTTTTCGACGAACGTCCACACCGCGTCAACCGAGTCTGCTCCGAGCAAGTCGTCGTCAAAGTCCTCGGGCGGCACAGTTACGACGTTGAAGCACACCAGCATGGTTCGGATGTTGTCGCGAAACTCTTCTTGCCGGTCCGCCACCCATCGCGGAAATGACGGACGCAGAAAGATCATCGGAAAGTCCTGCCTGTAGAACCGTTCGTTGGAATACGACGCTGGATTCTGCGCGATGACGATGCCTGGATAGTCCTCGACTCCGACCACCGCCGCGACGTGCTGGTCCTGCAGCTTGATGTGCAGCTTGAACACCTCTTGCTGCTGATCGACACGTGGAAATGGTGGTCCTGGAAGCGCTCGATTCTTGCTGCGGTAATGCTTGATTGCGAAGCCGATGTCCCCAGGTCGAAACACCGCCGCGAGTTCAGCAACGCCTTCCGGCACGCCGCTGGACGCGTTGTGTTGGCCGAAAAGTGGAATGCCTGGAAGGTCATATGGAATGTACCTGATGGGCGCGGCGAACGCGTGGGTTGGCAGTTTGCGCTTGGTGCCATTGATGTCGACTTCAACCGAGAAGAGGTCGTCGTCGGTTTTGATTGCGGCGGGCCCGGGCCACACCGCGTTTGCCAGCTTGAGGTCAGGTTCGTACTTCACGGCGCGGCCATCCTAACGCTCCGTGCCAGAGACGTCATCTACTGACCGGCTTGTTCCGCGGCCCCGAACCTTCAGTTACACTGGGCGGCTGTAAGCGAGCTGCGCGCGTGAACACGAACAGAGCGAAGGCACGTGGCGTGACGTTGCCCACTTCGCCCGACGTGATGGTTGGGCGCGCTCGGGAGGTGTCGCTCATCCGCGACCGCCTCAAGAATCGCGAGATACGCCTGGTGACGCTGTGTGGCGTGGGTGGCATCGGCAAGACGCGTCTGGCACTCGAAATTGCCAGGTCTGTACAGACCGATTTCGCGGATGGGTCGCGATTCGTAGACCTCGCAGCGTTTCGTGAGCCGCCGCTCGTGCTGTCGGCGATCTTGTCGTGCATTAACGCCCGCCACACGGGCCGGCGCCTCTTACTGGATGCCCTCAAACGGGCTCTTCAGCGACGCCATCTGCTGCTGGTGCTCGACAACTTTGAGCAGGTGCTCCAGGCGGCGCCGCTCATAGCAGAGTTGCTGAAGGATTGCCCGTCACTCACCATACTCGCGACTAGCCGGGCACCACTCCGCCTGAGTTGGGAGCACGAATTCCCGGTCGGACCTCTGGAAATACCAGACAAGGAGCTCTACCGTCAGCCCCATGAGCTGGCGGCGTGTCCCTCGGTGGCGCTGCTGCTCGAACGAATGGGTCGGGTTGGCGTGGCCGACACTCAGGAGCTGGATGACCTGGTCGCACTGGCCGAAATTTGCAGACGGCTGGATGGAATCCCCCTCGCCATCGAGCTTGCCGCGGCCAGGGCCAGACTGCTGCCGCCGCGCGCAATGCTCGCTCGTCTCGAACGCCCGCTGAATCTGCTCACCGCCGGACCACGCGACACTCCCGCCCGCCACCAAACGCTGCGTAAGACGTTCGACTGGAGCTACGACCTGTTGACGGACGTCGACCAGAAGCTGTTTCGACAGCTTGGTGTGTTCGTTGGTGGCTGCACGATCGAAGCCGCAGCGCGCGTAAGCGATGGGCATTCTCCGGTCGACGTGATGTTCCTCGACTCTCTCGGGCGACTCGTCGAAGCCAGTCTCCTTCGCCGTGAGGAACAGGGACCGGCCCGCGAGGCACGGCTCTCGATGCTCGAGCCGATCCGTGAGTACGCGCTCGAGCGACTGCAGGCAAGTGGAGAAGCAGACCTCGTTCGGCAACGGCACGCAATCGCCTATCTCGAACTTGCTGAGCTCGCAGACCCGGAGCTGAGAGGAGCGCGCCAGACCGAGTGGCTTGCGCGACTCGAGCGAGATCACGGCAACCTTCGGGTCGCGCAGCGCTGGTTTATCGAACGCGGGGATGTCGAGCGCAGTCTGCGCATGGCCGCGGCACTGTCGTGGTTCTGGTGGATTAGCGGTTTCATACGCGAAGGCCTCGAGCGCCTGAAGGAGGTACTGGCGCAGCAAGCTCCTCACCCTCGAGGCGCGTTGGTTACCCTGGCCCGCGCCAACGCGTTGTGTGGAGCCGGCGTGCTCGCCTATCAGCAGGGGGACCTGGCGTCCTCCAGCGCTCACATGCACGCGGCGCTGGCACTCTACGAGCATTCGGGCGACGCACGCGGACGTGGACTCGTACTGAATACGCTGGGCAACTGCGCTCTGGTTCAGGGCGATGTAAGCCGCGCAGAGCTGCTGTACGAACAGAGCCTCGAGGCGCATCGCGCCGCGGGTGATGTGCGTGGGCAAGCGCAAACGATGACGAACATGGGGCTGGTCGCCTTTCAGAGCAAGAACTACGATCGGGCCCATCGGTTGCTGATCGAGAGTTTGTCGATGGAACGAGCGCTTGGCGATACGCATGGCGTGGCATTTGCGCTCGGCAGCCTCGGACTCGTGCAGTGTTACCGAGGCGAATTGGTCGCCGCGCAAGCAAGCTTTCGCGAGAGCCTTTCGCTGTGGCGAGATGCCGGCGGTCGGGCTTATCTACCACTTCTGCTCGAGGCGTACGCCGTTGCGCTGGCAGCTGGTGGTGACGGTCTGCGCGCGGTGAGAGTGGCCGGCGGGGCAGCCGCGCTCCGCGAAGAAATCGACGCGCCGCGGCCTGCCGTCTGGACACCCGAGTTGAACCGGTGGTTGGACATGGCTCGCGCGGCCATCGGCCGGGAGGCGAGCACTAAGGCCTGGAATGAGGGTCTGGCACTCAGTGTCGAAGAGGTTATCGCCGAGGCGCTCGCGGCCGAGCGCTTGACTGGCCCGCGCGTCATGCCAGTTAGCTCGAGCAAGGCCAGCGACGAGCCAAAGGCTCTCCCGGGCGGCCTGACCCCACGGGAAGCCGAAGTGCTGCGGATGGTCGCCAGCGGGGACACCAACAAAGAGATAGCCGGCAAGCTCGTGGTGAGCATCGCCACCGTCGAGCGCCACCTGGCCAATATCTATGGCAAGATCGGCGCGCGCGGCCGCGCCGACGCGACCGCCTTCGCCATCACCCACAGCCTCCACCAGCCCACTCGGCAATAGCATTCCGGCACGCCGCTGCCGCTCGCCGAAGCGCCGGAGTACGCGGCTGCATAGTTTCCCTCAGGTCTGGCCAGCCGCAAAATTGCAAGGTTACCCGGACGCGGAACGCGGACCTCCAGCGTAGTTTCTTTCGTGTCGGCTCAAGATAGTCGGCAAGAACCTCAGCGCAGAGTGGATCGAACGAGCGGAGACCACGTCCATGGCAGTTTCACCCACTCCGAATGCTGAGTGGAACCGGCCGGTTCTAATTGACATTTCAACGTGGAGCCGACGCGGAGTGCACGGTGGCCGCCTGGTGTCTCAGCACGTGTCCTCCGTTTCTACCGCGCAAAGTCTGTCAACAAGAGGTATTGGCATGCGCAACTTCATCAAAGTCCTTGCATCCGGGGTCATGGTTTCGGCGCTTGCAATCGTCACTTTCGCTCAGACCGCGCTTGCGGACCCGCGCGACTTCGTTTTGGAGAACGATTCGAGCTCTATCATCCGCAATGTCTACGTCACGCCAACGAGCAGCTGCTGTTGGGGCTATGACGTCCTGGGTGATAATTTCCTGTTCGCTGGCGATTGGACGCGCATACGCTTCACTTCGTCATTCGTTGACACGTGCTACTACGACATCAAGCTGGTGACCATCAATTCGCAGCCGAGTTACCTCTGGAATGTCGATCTGTGTATCACGCCCATGGTGACCTACACGTAAATCGCGGGGAGGCTCTGCCCGCGCGAGCAGAGCCTCCCGAGCTACAGGCGCACCTCCCTGCTGGTTGGTGAGGTGGAGGTATGATCATCGTCTGCGACGTTGAGGGGGGCTTCACCAATGCGAACTCGTGCGTGGGCAATCCTGACCGTCAGCCTGCTATGATCAGCTGATACTTGCCAAACCCGCGGTGGGTGGTGGCGTGAACTGGGCGCCGCTGTCGTACGACTCGCAGACCGGCTACCCACACGCCACCGCGATGGATTATGACTGGGCATTTGTTCGACCTCCGGGCGACGAGATGCAGCGTGGTGGACCGAACGGGTACACGGGGACGCGTCCGGCCAGCGACGGAAGCTGGGACACCTGGTCGAGTAGGCGGCGCGCACATGAACGGGCGCGAGATGGATGTAGGCGACCGACGAGTCGACGTGATCGTGACCCATCAGTGCCTGGAGAACAGCGAGATCCACGCCGGCTTCGGCCAGCGCGGTACCGAAGGTGTGGCGGAGTGCATGTGGATGGCCAGCTCGCACACCGGAGCAAGCGCGATGGTAGCGGAAGACGGTACGCAGT
>JAFAOS010000021.1 GCA_019247515.1 Chloroflexota bacterium
GCCGAGCACGAAGGCCGCCTTCGCTCGCGTCTGAGTCGTGGGCAGATGAGCAGGCAAATTTTGGACGATCCACCTCCGCGCAAGGGTCGTGGCTGCCTGGTGATGGTCGGCGTGAGCCACCACGCCAGCTCGGTGGAGGTTCGCGAAACCCTGGCGATATCCGCCGACACCTGGCTGGACCTGGGCCCGCCCGGCGTGTCCGCTGTCCTGCTGTCCACCTGCAACCGCGTCGAGGTGTACGCCTGGGGAACCGGCCGCGGACTGCGTTGCGCCGACCAGCTTCGCCGCGGCGTGGCGCGGGCGGCGAAGCTGCCACTCGCCAGCATCGAGGGGCACCTCGTAACACTGACTGGATCGGACGCGATCCTCCACCTGATTCGCGTTGCCGCCGGGCTCGATTCCCTCGTCGTCGGAGATGGGCAGATTCGTGCGCAGGTGCGCTCCGCGTTTCTCGACGCGATGGCCGCCGCGCCGCTGCCTCCGCAATTGATCGGAGTCTTCGAGCGTGCGCTGCGGGCCGCGCGCACGCTGCAGCTCGCGACACCGTCTGGGCACCAGCCATCGATCGCTTCCGCCGGAGTGGACGTCGCTCTGAGCGCACCTGAGCTCCGCGATCGGCCACTGCACACGCTACGCATTGTGGTGCTGGGTGCCGGCGCGATTGCGAAGGCGGCGCTGAGTCATCTCATCGGCCTGGGGGCGCAAGTGACGCTGCTCAACCGGACACTGACCCAGGCCCAGCGCCTAGCCAACTTCTACGGGGGCGCCGTCACCTCGGCTGCTCTCGTCGAGTTGCCAGAACGACTCCAACAGGCTGACCTGGTAGTGTGTGGCACGGCATCGAGGAGCCCGGTGCTCGATCGCACCGTACTCCAGGTAGCGCTCGGAGCACGCGCGGCTCGGCCTGTTGTCGTGCTGGACCTCGCGGTACCCCGCGACGTCGAGCCTTCGGTGCGGGATCTGCGTGGCGTACGCCTGATCGACCTGGACGACCTGGCGCGGCTCTGCCCTATCGATGCTGCCGAGCGTGCCTTGGGGCTTACGCGCGTCGAAGAACAGGCCGTGCACACCGCGAGCGAGATTGATGCCTGGCTGCGTCTCCGTGCGGCGGCGCCAGCAATCGTCGAGTTCCGCTCGCGTGGGCAGCAAATGCGGTGCGATGAGCTGCGGCGAGTTGCACCGCGCTTGAAGGACCTCTCGCCGGCTCAGATGGGAGCTGTTGAAGAGCTTACGGAACGTATCGTCAACAAATTGTTGCATGCGCCGACCGTGGCGTTGCGCGAACGTGCGTCCGCGCACACTGCCGGCCGCGCGATTGCCTGAGGGCAACAATGTAGTGATTACCCCAACGCCGGGACTCCAGTCCTGTGGGACGCTCGCCTGTAGCTTCACCTCATGAACGATGTTCTGCTTGGCGTAGGTCTGGGTGTGATCGGCGTTCTGGCGATCGTCATTGGCGTCGTCCACGCGGCGTTGGACACCGTTCCAGAGTATGAACGTCTGGTCGTGTTCCGACGCGGTACGCCGATTGGATGTCGTGGTCCTGGTCTGGCACTCCATATTCCGCTGCTCGACTCGATTCAGAGGGTGGACCTGCGTATACAAGCGGCGGAAGTGGCAGCTGCACGCGGTCTCACGTGCGATCTCGTCGACGCCCGGGCTTGCGGTCTGATCCTGTACTGGCGTTCAAACTGCTGGACGTGCATCTCATGCATCACCACCACCTCCGCCTGGCGCTAACACGCGCCGTTGCTCAGGACTGAAAGGACTCCACGGATGTCAACTAACGGCCAGTACGACGTGATTATCATTGGCAGTGGCGCCGGCGGCGGCACGCTCGCTCGCGCGCTGGCGCCCACCGGCAAACGCATCCTGATCCTGGAGCGCGGCGGCTGGCTACCCCAGGAGCTCGAGAACTGGGATGCCGAGGAAGTCTTCGTCGCCAATCGCTACGTGCCGACGGAGACCTGGTATGACAAGGACAACAAGGCGTTTCAGCCTGGCGTCCACTACTGGGTCGGCGGCGCTACGAAGCTGTATGGCGCCGCGCTCTACCGGCTGCGCAAGGAGGACTTCGGCGAGCTCAAACACTACGACGGCATCTCGCCCGCCTGGCCCATCGCCTACGAGGACCTGGAGCCGTTCTACACGCGGGCGGAGCAGCTGTACCAGGTCCACGGCGCGCGTGGTGAGGATCCCACCGACCCGCCCGCCAGCGCGCCGTATCCATTTCCCGCCGTGTCGCATGAGCCACGCATCCAGAAGCTCCACGACGACCTCGCCAGAGCGGGCTATCACCCATTCCACTCGCCGAACGGCGTCATGCTGAACGAGGCCCAGCCCGAGTTCAGCGCGTGTATCCGGTGCAAGGACTGCGACGGCTTTCCATGCCTTCTGCGCGCAAAGTCCGATGCTGAAATGATCGGCGTGCGACCAGCTCTGGAGCACCCGAACGTGTCCATCTTGACAAAAGCGCATGTAATCAAGCTCAACACGGATCCGTCGGGCCGCTGTGTGACGGAGGTCATTGTCGAACATGATGGCGAGCAAAGCGCCTACAGCGCGGACATCGTCGTCGTCTCGTGCGGCGCGGCCAACTCGGCCAAGCTGCTGCTTCAATCGGCCAACGATCGGCACCCCCACGGACTGGCGAATAGCTCCGATCAGGTTGGCCGCAATTACATGTTCCACGCCAGCGTGGCCATCCTGGCCGTGTCCAAAGAGCCAAACCCGACAAAGTTCCAGAAGACGCTGGGGGTCAACGACTTCTACTTCGGCATGCCGGCGTTCGAGTTCCCCATGGGCAACATCCAGATGGTTGGCAAATCGCAGGCGCCCATGTACAAGGGCGAGAAGCCGATGCAGACGAAGCTAGCACCGATGTTCTCGTTGAAAGACATCGCCACTCACGCCGTCGACTTCTGGTTGTCGACAGAGGACCTCCCAGTTGCTGACAACCGGGTCACCGTCGAACGGGATGGCAACATCAAGCTCAGCTATACACCGACCAATGCGGTGCCGAAACAGAAGCTGTACGACAAACTGAAGTCCATGGTCAATCACCTGGACTTGCACGAACACCTGGTGGACCGCAGCATGTACATGAAAAACGACATCGAGATTGGTGGCGTGGCGCACCAGGCGGGCACGTGTCGCTTCGGGACGGACCCACAGACGTCGGTGCTCGACACCAATTGCAAGGCGCACGAGCTCGACAACCTGTACGTCGTCGATACGAGCTTTTTCCCGAGCATCGGCGCGGTGAACCCGGCGCTGACCGCGATGGCGAACGCTCTCCGCGTCGGCGAACACCTGCGTCAGCGGCTGTGAATTCGACTTGACTTGATGGCGCGTAACGGAGGGCGACGGTATGGCCGACCGAAGCGAAACCGGGGCGGTGTACGCCGCGGCGTGTGTGCAGGGGGTGGCGCTGGTCACCTTTCCGGCGGCGAGCACCATCTTCACCAGCCCGAGCTACTACGGTCTTTCCAGCACGGCCTACGGCGGCATGTTCCTGCCTCAGGCGGTGACCGCCATCGCGTCATCTCTCTTCGGCACCAGCCTCAGCCGTAGCCTGGGCATCAAGCGCGTCTTCCTGCTCGGGTTGCTCGCCAACCTGCTGTCGATGTGCCTGCTGCTGCTGAGCCAGATGGCAATGAGCAACACGCCGGTCGCGTACGCCATCCTGTTGATGGCGACGGCGAGCCTGGGCATCGGATTTGGTCTGACTGTCCCGTCTCTCAACACATTCGTGGCCGCCTTCTTTCCGCGAGGAGTCGACCGGGCGGTGTTGATGCTGAACGCGTTGCTGGGGTTGGGAACGGTGCTGGCACCGGTGTTTGTGGCCATCTTCGTCGGTCTGGGCTACTGGGCGGGCTTACCCCTGGTCGTAGCTGTCTCACTGGTGGTGCTGGTGCTCTTCAGCAGCCGCTTGCCCCTCCAGGCGGTGTTGAGCGGTGCCTCGACAGCTCGCCAGGGTGGAATACCGCATCGCTTCTGGGTGTTCGCGGCATTCGCTCTCCTGTACGGCATGGTGGAAACGATGAATGGCAACTGGGCGAGCCTGTACATGGTCAACGATCTGGGCGCGACGACCACGCTCGCGGCCCTTGCGCTGACCGCCTTCTGGGGCATGGTGACGGTCGGCCGCGTCTTGTTCGCGCTGATCGAGCGGTCGTTTCCCGAACAGCGGACCTTCCACCTGCTGCCGTTTGTGGCCGCGCTCGCCATGGCATTGATCGCGGCATTGCCCGGCGGATCGCCGGCGCTTGGCATCGTGGCCTTCGGCCTGGCAGGACTCGGCTGCTCAGCACTGCTGCCGCTGACGATCGGTTTCGGTCAGCAGGAACTCGTCGCGATCGCCGCCTCGGCCGCCGGGTTCCTGATCGCGTTCTACCAGATGGGATACGGGATCGCCGCCTTTGGCGTCGGTCCACTTGAGAGATTCACGGGACTCGATCTGCAGCAGATCTACGGTCTGGTTGCGATCGTAGCGCTTGGAATGGGTGTGCTGTCGTTCGTGGTCGCCCCGCGGCGCGCTGCAGAGCCTGCCGCGCAAGCAGCAGAGCTCGGAGGACAGCGCTCATGACGCCGAGCAACCGGGATTCCGCCGACGGAACTGCTGAGTTTGCCTGCCCTGAGCCAAGTCGACACATTGCTACCTCGGCACCCTCTCGACCGGGGAGTCTTTAGCGCTCGCCAGTGACGGCACCCGGCTCGCTGCGAGTTAGTCCGTCTGAGTCAGCGCGGCGGAGGTAGTACCCCAACGGCCACACGGCGCCGTGGCGACGACTACGGATCATCTCCGCCACCAGGTTCGCCCGGCCGCTACGCGTGGATTGCTGCCCGCTTATTTTCGCGAGCGTACTGGCAGACCCTTCGTCGGTGCATCCAGGAAAACCCCCTTCGTTGAGAACGGTGCTGGCGCCCGTGTTCGTGACGATCTTCGTTAGTCTGGGCTACTCGGCAGGCTGACCTCTGTCGTGGCTGTCTCACTGGTGCTGCGGGTGCTCTTCAGCAGCTGCTTGCCCCTCCGGGGCGGTGCTGAGCGGTGCCTCGAGGGCCCGCCAGGGTGGAATACCGCATCGCTTCTGGGTGTTCGCGGCCGTTGCGCCGACCGCCTTCTGCTCACATACGTACAGGAGGTCCAAATTTTCACACCTGTTATCGGGACTCAGCTAGGTGGGCTCAGCCACGTCTTGAAATCCCGCCACCAACATCAGCCAACAACGTTTTTGGTGCGAAGAAGGTGCGTTATACAAATAAGACCATTTCACCTGAAGCCAATTTCCGGTCGCGCCTGCGAGGAGCAGTGACTTAGCTCGCGCGCCTGGGGAGTCGGTCACTTTCGCCGGCTCCGCAGGTGGTGCGCTACGCGCCATCTGGACGTACTCCAGGGCACCTTGCCGCGCCTCCTGTTCACGCCCGCCTCGCAACAGGCCGGGGGTTGGGGAGAGCGTTGGACTGTGTCCTGTTGTACCGCGTACATTGGTGATGGCGCGCGAGCCACGTCCCAAACGGCTCGGCGCGACTTCCGTGCAAGGGGACCCAGGCTTGACACGTGCTCGACACTCGATTCCCGTCCTGATCACCGCCTCGGCACTGGCGCTGGCCAGTGCCACGCTGCCAGCCTACGCTCGTGAGAACGAACGCGGTCTCGCGATCGACGGCGCGGTCTCGACGCCCACCAGCTATTCGACCGCGCAGTTGGCCGCACTGCCCCAGACGACCGCGACCGTCACGCTCGGCAACCACCAGGTCACCGACACCGGCGTCCTGCTCGAGTCACTGGTGACCGCCGCCAACCCGGCGTACCCCGCCAGCCTGCTGAACACCAAAAACGAGCTGCTGCGCGTCACGGCCACCGTGCGCGGCAGGGGCAACCAGGAGGTGACATTCGCCATTGGCGAGCTCGACTCGAACTTCGGTAACCATCCAGCTCTCCTGGCGCTGACCCAGAACGGCCGGCCGATCGACGACGGGCCGCAACTGGTGGTGCCCGGCGATCGTGGACCGTTGCGCTCTGTTTCCGACGTCTCCGAGGTGAGCGTCGGCATCGCCACCGCGGCGGCGACGAACACCACGCCGAGCGCGGGCAGCCCGGTCATGGTCATCAACGGCAACCGCACGGTCACGCTCAGTTCGGCGTTCCTGAACCGATTACCGAAGGAGACCCTCGACGTGTCCTTCATCGGGCCGGGTGGCACGCAGAGCCATACCGAAGTTGGACCGCCGCTGCTTGAGGTGGGGCTGTTCGCGGGCATCTTGCCGACGTTCAACACCTGGATCGCCGCGGTCGGCAGCGACAATTACGTGGCCACCGTCACGCCCGGCGAGCAGCTCGTGGGCGGCCGTCAGCTGCAGGTGTCACTGGTTGAAGACGGCGTCACCCTGGCGCAGCCGCGGCTGGTGACTGACGGTGACGTCAAGGGCGGACGCTACGTGTCGGGCGTGGTCAACCTGTACGCGGGCAGCGGCCCGGCGCGCTGAGCCACCGCGGACGTGGGCTCCGCATCAAAATCGTCTTCCCGACGTCCCGAGGAATGCGCGCCAGTGCGGATAATGGTCCCGACATGTTCACCGCGCAACGCCGCGGTCAGCCGGCCTGGCACGAGTCCGTTCACGATCTGTACGCGATCCAGGTGGCGCGCGGTCGGCATGACGTCGAGGAGTGTCCGGTCGATCGGCAACGTGCCCACAAGCGTTGCGAGGTCGGCAGCGCTGGTATCGCGAATCAGTCGTGGCGTCGCTCCGCCGGCGGCGTGTGGATCGGAGTCGTACACACCATCCACGTCCTCCACGATCGTGAGCCCGGCGGCTCCCAGCGCGTCGGCCACCAGAAATGCACCCGTGTCGGCGCGATGAGCCGGAATGCGAGAGATCGGGAATTCGTGGTGGTGATATGGAGGAAAGGCGCTGCCCACCACCGCGCGGGCGGCGGTGAGATGGATCGCGAGCTGGCTCGCGATGGTTGCGTGCTCAAGGTACGAGACCCCTTCCGGCGCGAGCAGTGCCGCCAGGATGTGGCCATTCTGGCCAGCCTCGCTGGCGGCGAGCGGCGCGAGCGATCCGACCGGTAGACCCAGATCCAGGCCGACGCTGTACACGTGACGTGCACGGATGCCTGCGCCGGTCAAAATGAGCAGACGGTGCTCGGGCAGCAGGGCGCGGAGTTCTTCCACGAGCGGCAGGATCGCCTCGGAACCTCGATCCATGATGGAGCGGCCGCCAATCTTGACGACCTGCACCCACGGAACAATCCGTATTGGCTGTATGTCCGCGACGGGGCTGGTGAGGTCGCGGTCGAGGAGGGTCTGGCGCGCCAGCGGCGAGGCGACGTGCCTGGTGGCATTGGTGGAGTCTGTCATGTCCCTGGCTTCCTAATTCGCAGTGATGATGGTGCCGACGTGCTCACCGGCGAGAGCGCGCGTCAGGTTGCCAGAGACGAGGCCGTTGACGACCTGCACCTGGCGCACGTGGCGCGCCTCCTTGAGCAGATCGAGCATCGAAAATTCGAGGATGGAGTCGCGCAGCCCTTGCGCCTTCATCTCGTCGACCGAGATCTTCGGGATGAACGTCGCGTCCGTTGAGGTTTTCGGGTTCGCCGTGTACAGGCCGTTTTCGTCTTTGACAAAAATCATGGCCTTGCAACCGAACTGCTCGGCGACCAGGAAACAGCCCGCGTCCGTCCGGTAGGGCGGAATGACGCCATCGGCGGCCACGCGCGTCCAGAGGGCATAGGGCGGCATGCCGCTGAAGACGACCGCATTAACCTCCGCAAGATAGAGCGGCACCGCTGAGAGGCCGGCGGCGCCGACGGCCGAGACGCCGTGTTTCGCGAGGAGCTGTCCCAACATCGCCGCGTTCTGGTCGGCGACCGAGGCGCCAAGCTGCGTCAGCACACCGGCAGGCAGCTTGAGGCTCGCGGCGATCGAGTAGAGGTGGCGGGCGCGGGTGCCTGCACCGGTCCCGATCAGCATCTTGTGCGCACCGCGCGCGGCGACGATCTCGTCCACGAGGGGGTAGACGGCCGCTCTGCCGCGGTCGATGACGCTCTGTCCGCCGATCTTGATCACTGTCGCCTCCGGCAGGATTCGGAAGTCCGCCGCCGCCGTCGCCGCCGCCTGAAGCTGCGGGTCGGTCAGTGATCGCTCCATGAGGAGCGCCTCCAGTTCCGAGGTCATTTCGGCCATAAGGTTCTCCAACTGTGGCGTGAATGGGTGACTGTGCGCCTCGACGGAACCCGCCAGGGCGCGGCATGGGAAATAGCAGTCACGATGTCCTTGACTTGTTGCGGGCACCGAGTTCGGATCGGAATCGCGGCCTGTCCTCTGGGAATGTTGATCTCCTGGACGTTGGGTTTGATCGCGGGGGCGACGTCGGTCAAGTAGCAGACACCAGCGTCGGCTTCAACAAGCTGCACTTTGGAAGCTCTCGGCTCAGTCTGGCGAGCCGGCTGCGCGCAGTGCGGCCCTGATCGTAGCCAGGTGACTCCGCACGTGCCCGATCTGGCGAAGCTCGATGACCTCCGCCGTGGTCAGCGCCGGAGCGCCAGGGTCTTCAGATGACGTCCGATCGAGCTCGGCGTCACTCAGGCCGGCGATCATCGAGAAGATCGTCGCGCCCGTGTGCTCGAGCCGTTCGATGGTTGCACGCTGGTCGGGGTCGGGGTGTTCCTGGGCTTCGCGCGCATTGCGGTCGTCGAACAGTTCCGGGTGCCTGGCAGCCACCGGTTCACCGCGGGCGAACGCCTCGACGCGCCGAGCAATGCGGAGGTGCGCCTCGGCCACATGATGCGCAATGACCCCGACAGGCCGAAGCTCGCCGTCGTCGGGGGTGCGTTCGCGCCACTTCTCTGGACCGGCGCGCTCAAGGAGGCCGATCAGCTCGTCGTTGGCGGCCGCAAATGCTTGAGCGAGGCTCTCGGCGCGAGCGGTCACACATCATCCCCCAAACATTGAAGTTCAGACGCGGGCACGTTGGGCAACGCAGCGGGCGCCGACGGTCGAGCAGCATCGCTGGCAGGCGGATGGGCTTCAAAGAGGTTCAGGAACTTGCGACTCCTTCTGCTGGACATCGGGGTCCCGTGCCGGTGGCGGCGGCTCCCCGGCTGGGTACAATGCCTACACATACAGCGTACATGCGTACACCTGTTCTGACGACCGTCGGGAGTTGATCCACGCATGTCCCTGATACATCGCATCTGATTGCCGCCACCAGCTCTGAAGGGGTGCCCGCTATGCTCGCTCGATCCCGCTTGTTCGTTGCCTTGATGGCGTTGGCGCTGATGGCTGCCTGCACCAGTCCGAGCGCCAGTCAGCCGGCGGCACCGCCGACCAGCGCGGCGGCCTCGGCGCCCACCACGGCGCCGGCACTCGCACCGACGTCGGCGCCTGTCGCGGCCAACCCTACGGTCAACGCACCCGCCCTCGCGGCGACGACCGCGCCCGCTGCCGCACCCACCGCGCCGGCTGCCGCACCCGGCACGGCCCCGGGCATCGCACCCACCACGGCGCCAAGAACCGACGCACCTGCGAAACCAACGGCCGCGCCGGCGGCTCAGCCCACGACAGCTGGCTCTGCCCCGAAGCCCGCGGCGGCGCCGGTCTCGGGTGAGATTGTCGTCTTCGCCGCGGCTTCGCTCACCGACGTCTTCCAGGACATGGCGACCGCCTTCCAGCAGGCCAACCCCGATGCCAAGCTCACCTTCAACTTCGGCGCCTCGAGCACGCTGGCTACCCAGCTTGGCCAGGGCGCCAGCGCCGACGTGTTTGCCAGCGCCGATCCCATCCAGATGGACAACGCCAGGAAGTCGCGAGCGGTCACTGGCCAGGACCAGGTGTTCGCCGGAAACCGCCTGGTGCTGATCACCCCCAGGGACAATCCTGCCAACATCACCAGCGTCAAGGACCTCGCCAACGACGGCGTCAAGTTCGTCACAGCTCAGCCCGCGGTGCCGATTGGCACGTACACGTCGCAAATGCTGGACAAGGCCAGCGCGGACCCGAGCTACAGCAGCGACTTCAAAGAACGAGTGATGGCGAACACGGTGTCCCAGGAGACTGACGTCCGCCAGGTGGTTTCCAAGGTGCAGCTAGGCGAGGCCGACGCGGCCATCGTCTACAGCACCGACCCGACGCCGCAAGTCCGCGACCAGTTGAACATCATCCAGGTCCCGGATGCACTCCAGACGCTGGCCACCTATCCGATTGCCGTGGCCAAGGGGAACAACTCGTCAGGCGGCGAAGCGTTTGTCTCGTACGTCCTCGGCCCCGAGGGTCAGGCCGCGCTGGCCAAATGGGGGTTCCTGCCTGCGCCTCAGGCGTCCGCCTCGGCCCAGCCCACCGCCGCGACCGCTGGCCAGCCCCCCGCAGCGGGCGGCGCTCCGTCGGCAGGTGCGCCAGCGGCGAGTGCGCCTATCCCATCCGTCGCCTCGACCACGTTCGCGCCCGAGGTGGCGGTCTCGGGTCTGGTCGGCAACCCGCGCTCGTTCAGCATGGACGGCCTGAAGCAGCTCCTGTCGGAAACGGTCGACGTCTCGTTTGAGGCGGGTCAGGGCACGACCACGGCCAGCTTCACGGGCACGCGCCTTCTGAACGTGTTCGAGGCGGCCGGGGGCCCCAGGCTGCCCAACGACATGAATAACGCCAAACTGCGCACGACGGTCATGGTCACCGGCGCCGATGGCTACCAGGTGGCCCTCGGTTGGGGTGAGCTGGACCCGGAGTTCGGCGCCGCGCCGATCATGCTCGCGTACTTGCAGGACGGCAAACCCATGGGCGACAAGCAAGGCATGGCGCGGTTGGTCGTGCCAGGCGACAAGCGCGGCGGCCGCTACGTGTCTACGGTCAAAGGCATCGACATTCGCGACCCGGGGCCGGCCCAACCGTAACGCCTGGTGAGTTGTGGTCGCAGGTGGGGCGCGGACGTCTGCCTCGAGCGCGTCCGCCACTGGCCGCCTGCGACTAGGCCATCATGGCCCAGCTGGTCGCGATACGGCTGACCACTCGTGTAGGCGCTTGAGCATGGGTCCGTGGTCGTCACGGGGCGCCATGCTCGCTCACATGGGTATCGCGGTTCGACCATCCTGCCAGGCTGGAGACGTGCCCCACCGGCAGCCTAGAGTCGAGCTCGAACAGGAGGGGGATGGGCGTTGGCTCGCCGAACTCATCGAGCTTCCACGTGTGCTCGCGTATGGGGCGCCGACCAGGCACTTCGACCACGACATGTCGCGACGCTGGAACTCTTACCTGACGACGTGTGAGCTGGCGGATCGCCGCGGTCGGAGAGCGTCCGGAATCTGGGTCCAGCATGAAGTGGTCGATGCCCTCGCCGCAGCCGCTGCGGTGCTGGTGCAGGCGCCAACGTAGCCAGTCGTGGTGCACCCGATGCGGGTTCATTGCGGGAGTCGCGCATGGCAATCCACCGCGGGATGCCCGATTCACGTCATCGCTATCAACTGGCCACGCGCTGCCCGATGACCCGCCCGTTGAGTGGTAACACCGGACGGTTATTGTTCCCGTAGCCGGCGTAGTTCGGCAACGTGGAAATCAGCTGGTGAAAGTTGTCCAACGCTGAGCCCGAGACCTGCCCAGAGCCGGTAAGCAGGAACCAGCGCACCGCTTCGGCGCAGCCCGGGGTCGTCAGCGAGCCATCGTAGAAGTAGAAGGACTCGACGTTTACCCGCTGGGGACCGGCCACGCCCGAGGACGGTATCTGAACGGGCACGCGTGGCGCGCCGCTCAGGGCCGTGAAGAGCGCCAACGGGTTAGAGTCGCCGAGCGTAACGGTATCGCCGGCCGTTGTCGGCGTCGACCCAAAGATCTCGTCGAGCAGCGGGTTAGGATTGTCGCCGATGTCAAAGAGAAGACCGACGACGGCGTTCGCTCCGGCAGCGGTGGTGTGGACGAAGTGTGCCTCCAGGTCAGCCAGACGGCCATTGATCGAATGCTCGGCCGGAGCGTGGAAATGATACTGAACCAGCGGGTAGCGGTCGTTGCCGACCTGCAGTGTGCTGGTACTCTCGGACGGCATCAACACCTCGGCATAGTGGCCCGTATTTTCAAGTTCGAGCTCGTAGGTCTCATACGTGAGTACGAGCGGCACCCCGCTTTGCCTCGCGACTGCCCCAGTATCGATGTTGACCGGCGACTGGTTCAGGCCCGAGCTGCAGGTGGGATAGCCAAGCTCGGCCCAATGCGATGGTCCGATCGGCGACGCTGGATCATGATTCCACACCGTCGATGGCGTTACCGCCGGTTGGCCGAGCACAGCCGTGGCGGGCTGCCACAAGCCGCCTGCGAGCGCCGTGCCCGTCGCAATGCCCGTCCAGGTCAGGAACTTTCGACGGGATACTCCAGCCGCCGGCCGGCGTGCGGTGCGTTGTGTCTCATATTTCATGCCTGCGCTCCTCCGTTCCACCGAAAACAGTCCCGCCCACACTCAGCGCTTCGCCCCCACTTCATGGCATGCTCCCTATGTGGTCTTCTGACAACAGATCGCTCCAGACCTGCGGAAATCGCCCTAGGCCCAGTGCTCTGCAAATCTTCTGGGCGGCCATGCTGATACCTTCGGTAAAGGTCGGGAAGGCGAGCCGGAGCGCGCCCACCTGCTCGACCGTCATGCCCCCGGCCATGCACGCGGCGACCGTCTGCACGGTCTCGGCCGAGTACTCGCCAAGCACGTGCGCACCGAGGATGGCCCGCGTCGAACGGTCGGCGATCAGTTTGCAGAAACGCTCCGGGCGTCCGTCCAGCCAGGTCCGCCGGCTCTCGGGCGCCGCTTGTCATGCGGAAGCCCTCAACTTGCCAACCACTTGATAGCGTTGGCGCAATTGGTGACTTCGACGTGTCCGGTGCATAGGTGTTGGGCGTTCCTACTCCGGGTTGTGAGCTCCGCGATCGATCCCAATGTCGCCTCGAGGCGATCATCTCTTGTCACTGCTGGCGGTAGATGCTGGTTGGTTGACCGCGCGGGTCAACCAACACCAGCGGCGCCCCGCGCTGCAGGGCGGCGACAGCGGGCGCGGGGGGTGCGCCGACGAAGACGTCGGGAGGGCTGCTGGTGCCCTGCGACAGGTGAACCACCACCAGTTGGCCAGGTTGGATGCTCATGTCCCCGCTGGTCGGCAGGATGACCAGAAAGGGTCCAAGTGCCAGCGTCCACCCGCCGACGTCCACCGGTGACGAGCCCGAGTTCTGGATGGTGACAGTGGGATCGCCCTGGTTGACACTCGCCTGGCTGATCTGCACACGCGAGGCGGCGACGGTGGTTGCAACCGCGGGCTGGAGCGTCCCCGCCGCCTGGGTGGCGAGCGCAGCGACGGTCGGCGGCAGGCTCGTGGCAACCTGCGCTGCCGCTGCCTGGGCTGTCGCCGCGACGGGCGTCGCCGCCGCCTGAGCCGTTGCCATGACTGGCGTCCCGATCACCTGAGCGGTTGCCACCGCCGGCGTGCCGCCGCCCTGGACTGTGCCGGAAGCCTGGGTTCGCACGGCGGCGATGCTCGTGGCCGCCTGCTGCGCGGTGGGGACGGCCTGTGTCGGAGCCGGTGGGCTGCAAGCAACGATGCCCAGCACTGGCACAACGACCCCGACACCCGCCAACCTGCGCAGCGAAGAGAATGGCGGAAGCATCTTTCCCATATGTGAACCTCAGATGGCAGCCGCGGGAGCGGATTGCGGCGCTCGCGCCGCCGGCCCGAGATAGCGAGCGCCGCCGAAGCCGAGGATGACCAGGAACAGCGGCTCCAGCAGGATCAATCCGATGGCAAACCCGACGCCCCGCCCGTACGAATTCGCCATCTCGACGCCCCAGCGGATCTGCACGAACAGGTTCAGCAGAGGCACGACGTAGCCCAGCACCCACCAGCCTGATCGACCGGAGATTTGCAGCAGGACGGCGGCGTTCCAGATCGGGATGATCGACCACCAGCCCGGTCTGTCGGCCTTGGTGAACACTTTCCAGGCGCCGATCACGTACACGACGTAGACAACCAGCGCCATGAACAGGTTGAAAGCAAGTCCCGCCAGCAGCCCCGCAGTGTTGGTGAGGCCGCTGCTGGCTTGCATCATGATGAGGTCGAACATCTTGAGACAGCCTCCTGGCTCGTCCTGGCTCCCGCCGGCCGGCCAGCCTTGAGCCGGCCGACGCGGCGGGTGCGCGATATGTGCCCGCTATGCGCGGTTCGGCTAACGTGTGGTCGCGACCAGTTCGTCTGCTTCTGCCCGGCACTGCAGGGCATACACGGCGGCGTACTGCGCCTCGGCTATGGCCTGCCGCGCGAATTCGACCGCATCCTGCGCCTGTGCCTCGGCCACCTCGGCGCGCGCCTCGGCCTTCTGGGCGTTCCAGTCGACCTTGGCCGCGTCCAATTCGGCCTCGGTGTTCTGGACCGTCTCCCGCATCGACGCCTGGAGTTGCTGCCACTTTGTGTCGGCGGTCGTGTGGGCCTGGGTGACCGCGGCCTGCTGCTCAGACCTCTTCGTGTCGATCTGCTGCTTGAGCTCCAGCTTGCGCGCCTCCAGCTGCTGACGGGTTTCAGAGTGGGCTTCCGACACGGACTGTTCGGCCTGCTTGCTCTCCTCCGAGAGCTCTTCGAGGAGCGTAGATAGCGGCTTCACGCGTGACCTCCTTCTGGTGATCCAATCCCGACTCATGATCGGTGAAAACGCAGCGAGCGCTGCGCTGACAGAGTCGGGCTCCGACGGCTTGTGGCTGGTGATGTCCGCGCCACGTCGGGCGACAAACTCAGTCTCGGCTTCGCTTTGCAGCGATGCCTGCGCCAACCTGCGGCTGTTTCGGGCGCGAACCTGCGGCTACTTGCGTTTACGCCCGGCTAGTACTCGGCAGCCGCGAGGTTGTTGCGTTCGATCGTTGGCGACCGCTGAACACTAACTGCTAGCCGCTGGCCCATCAGCGTTATGGACGCGCACAATTAGTAGCAGCGCGATAAAGAAGTACGCCCAGACACCGACCGCGGGGTCCACGAGGGCGACCCCGGTCGCGAGCACGTACAGGCCGATGCCTGGAACAATTGCGCGCCCGATCACTTTGAGTTCTCCGCCCTCGTCCTGGCCCCCCGACGCAACGAGCGAATGATCGCCAGCAACTGCACGCCACACCGCTGCGAGCGCGAGCGAGCTGGCCAACAGCGTTGCGCCATAGAACAGCACTGCGGCGCGCTCGGCATCCTCATTGTTGAGCGCTTGTGCCATCAACCGCGTGGGGAAAGGCAGGAATGTGACGTCCAGGAGCAGGAGCAGGTTGATGCGAATGACGGTGCTATTGATGAAGTCCATATGCGCGAACAAACGATGGTGGACAAGCCAGATGCCTGCTATCGTGGCGAAGCTCGTGACAAACGCCAGATATGAGGGCCATTGTGCGGCGATACCAGCCCAGAGGTTGGTCAATTCGTCGTCTGGAACATGAAGGTCCAGTACGAGCAGAGTGATCGCTATCGCGAACACGCCGTCGCTGAATGCCTCGGTGCGATCGGTCGACCAGTGCTTTGTCATGCGCCCGTCACTCCACGCCATGCGGGGCAAGTCTACAGTCCAGCGCGCCGTCCTACGCTTCCAAAGTCAGCGACCTCCCGTGAACGAAGTCCTTGTTGCCAGCACGAGTTTCCGAGATACGCTCGTCGGTTCGTGTGGGTAATCGCACCAACCTCTTCGCTTGGCGATGCTTCTTGATCTCTGCTGCAAGACCTGCCGCTCCGAGTGGGCCGCCTTGGCCGACGTCGCCGACCTCGCCCCGGCAGAAGGCGTACTGACTCCCGGAGGGCTTGTGCTCGACATACCTGGTGCTACGTCGGCCACGTGTTTCAGTGTCGGCTTTCGTCGCCAGGGCGTGCCTGCGTCTCGTTGGCGGCTAACTGCGTGTGAACCCGCCGCTACTTGCGTGTCCGCCGCGTCGCCGGTCGGCGGCCGTCCGTACAGCAACAGGGTGGTGACGTCGTCTGAAGTGACATCATCCTCGGCAAGCAGGACAAGCGGCCGTATGAAGAGCTGGCCGACTTGTAAGGTGCCGAGCACGCGGAGTTGAATGGTAGACAGACAACAGCCCAACCGTAGCCAAGCACAGCAATATTGGGGAGCATCATGTCTCTGGACAGCGCGAGTGGGAACCTCGACAAGATCGACACGATCGTAGTCGTTATGCTGGAAAACCGCTCGTTCGACCACATGCTCGGATACCTGTCGCTCGAGAAAGGGCGTCGCGACATCGACGGGTTGCGGGCGGAGTTCGAGAATACGTATGCCGGGCGTCGGTATTCCGTCCACCATCTCGAAAGCACTCAAGTCAGCGAGGATCCTGACCACTTCGCCGATGCGATCGACAGGCAAATCGGTGAGGGCAGGATGGACGGTTTCGTTGCCTCGTGTGACGCCTCCCTTCGCAGCCACGGCATCCGGGAGGGCGATCCGGGGGTGGTGATGGGCTTCTACAACAGCGCGGACGTCCCGGTCTACGACCACCTGGCTGAGGAGTTCGCGCTGTGTGACCGATGGTTCAGTTCGGTCCCAGGTGCGACCTTGCCGAATCGCCTGTATTGTCTGTCTGGGCGTGCCGCCGGGACGCGCGACGACCTGCCGCCCCACGTGCCGCCTATCTACCATCAGGCATCGGTCATGCGACACCTGGACGCGCATGACGTGACCTGGCGTTGGTACAGCTTCGAGCCGGCAACGCTGCGCATGGCCGACGTCCGCTACCGCCTCGGGCACCACGACCAGTTCGCTTATCTCAGCAAGACCGGCCTGCCCTGGAAGACTGTGCTGGACATCACCGTCAACTCGCAGGCACGGAGCTTCCTCGAAGATGCTGCCCGCGGCACTCTGCCATCCGTCTGCTGGATTGACCCGGCCTTTACCAACTTCAACCCGCTCGGCTTCCCGGTGAATGATGACCACCCGCCCGCCGACATCAAAGATGGCCAGGATCTGATTCTGGCCGTCTACGACGCACTTGCAACGAGTCCGCAGTGGGAACGTTCGTTGCTTGTCATTGTCTACGACGAACACGGGGGCTTCTTCGATCACGTCGCACCACCCCAGGCCGCGGACGACGATCCCGAAAACTTCGGCCGGTACGGCGCGCGTGTCCCGGCGATCATCGTGTCACCCTGGGTGCAACCGCGCTCCGTCTCACACACATTGTTCGACCACACGTCAATTATCAAAACCATCCTGTCACGCTTCTGCCCCGAAGCCCTCGACAGTCCACGCCAACCCAGTGGGCGGCGCGGAGTGCTCAATGTTCGGCCGCGACATCTGGGCGCGCGTGTAGCCGACGCCAACCATCTCGGACCACTCCTCACAGGCGCGCAGCCCCGAACCGCCCCGTCACGAGACGCCTTGATCCGAGACGCGGTAGCACGGCCAACCCCACGGAGCCCGACCGGCAATCGCGAAACCGAGCGACAAGCACAACCCACTCCTCAACTGACTGACCTCCAGAGACGCATACTCGCGGCGCGTAAAGAGCTCGCCAGACTCGGGCATCCAGACGGCGCTCCCTAGAGGAGATCAACTGGCCGAGGACGATGTTGAGGGCCCGGTGGAGTTTTGTGTTGACACTATGATCAGTTGGGAGAAGACGCAGCCATCCACGCTCATGGCCTTCAACTTGACATGGAGGTCTGGATGCCGCGTATTGTCGGACGACCGTCGCTTACCTCGCCCGCGCGGCCGCGGTGCGCCGTTGCACGGCACTGTTGTGTCCGGGACCTGCCAGATGTGGTCGCTTGTTGCCGCGACGCGTAATCGCGTTTCTTCTTATCGCTGTACGCCTCCGCGAACGAGGACAACGCGCCATCGAATACATCCGAGTTTCTCAGGTAGGAGCCGATCGCTATCCGGTCACCTGAGGGGCGTGGGCTCGGGCGAGAGTCACGTCGAGTCGACAACGTACGCCGGTCAGCGCGAGCTCACGTGCACTGAATATGCGAGCGCAGCGGGGAGTGCAGCGTCGGTGCCATACCTGGCTCGGGTGATCGGCTTGAATGGTGACGCGGCCCTCAATGGGCCCGGGCGGACGGCGTCACGTCACATTGGCTGGTGAGCGTACCTGACGTGGGCGCGGTTATCTCACGGGTCAACGAGGTACCTGGCGCCGGTAGCCGCAAGTAGCCGCAGGTAGTGGGTTGGTGAGGCGCAGGTAAACGCAGGCGGCCCTTCGGAGACCCGGCGTACGTTGGTGGCAGCTGATGGCGCCACAATCGACCTGGCGCCCGGTACAAATAGGAGGTAGTAGCGATCGAGTAGAGAAAGGTGCTGCGCCACATGGAGGAGTTTAAGGCGCCAACGGGGGTCGCTGAAACTTTTCGGGGGGTGTGGCTGTCACGTTCAGAACAGGTGAGATCGAGTGAGTCCTTGACTTCTCCGGAAGTAGTGTGAAGGAGTATTCCATGAGTGTCCAGGTGTCCGAAGCAGCTTATTCTCCAATCTCTGCATCTGAATCCGCTGACGAGATTATGCGCGTATCGCAAACACCGCGTCAGCAGACAGACGGTGTGGGGCTTCGGGTTGGCAACCTCGCGGAGTTCACGTTTATCGCTCCGGTAACCCCAGGTGGAGCAGCGCTTTTCCGCGAACGGGTGGTCAAAGGGCAGATCGAGGCTGCCTATTGGGAAGGCAAACTCGGTACTGTCCAGGATCTACGCATTTGCCTGATCAACAACGACACGCAGATTCTCTTCGCCGCGACATACAGTGACGAGTTTAAACCTTACGTCATCGATGTCATCAAGTTTGCAACCCCGTGGATTGACTACATGTTCATGGGTGTCGGCGAGGGCTTCCCTGGCCTCTCGTCGCCCGACGCCGTGCCCTACCTCCAGAAATACCAGGTCGAGGCCAACCTGTGGTACGCGGCGAATCCGGACGCAACGGTTCGAGACGCCGCGCGCGCACAGAAGGTTTCAAGGATATTCAACGAGTTGTTAGACACGGCGCAGAGTTGACGTATGACGGATAGTGTTCTGGACGCTACTCTGGAGTTCGATGACATCCAGGGTACGTTGTTACGTCACCGTCCAGACAGATATTTCGGCGCATACATTCTCTATCGAATCGACGACCCTGCTGCTGCGAAAAGCTCCCTCGATCGGGTGCTGCCGCACATAACCAGTGCGGCCGATTGGGAGGAGCCCCGGCCGTTCACGCTGAATATTGTGTTTACCTTCCAGGGCCTACGGGCCCTGGGTCTTCCCCCAGACGCATTGGAAAGCTTCCCAACAGAGTTTCGTCTAGGGATGGCGGCGCGCAAGCAGATACTCGGTGACGTGGGCGCCAACGATCCGTCGAATTGGGCGCCCGTATTTGGCAGCGAACAGATTCACATCGGCGTGGTCATTTCAACCACGCACGAGGACGCCCTGCAGACTCCCCTTGGATTAGCGCAGAACATGCGCGGCGTCACGATGCTCTACAAGCTCGACGTCGGCGCGCCGAGCACGGGGCGTGAACACTTCGGCTATCGCGATAGCATCAACGAGCCGTCGATCATCGGCAGCGGCAGAACGCCTCGTCCGGGGCAAGACAGCATCATGCCTGGTGAATTTGTGCTGGGCTACCCGGACGAGTCGGGTTCAATACGCGCCCTCAAGGGTGCTGAGAGTTTTACGCGCAACGGCAGTTTTCTCGCTTTCCGCCAGCTTCATTGTGACGTTGCGGCGTTCCGGCGTTTCCTCCGCGCCAATGCCCGTTCAAAGGATGATGAAGAACTTATTGCTGCGAAGATCATGGGCCGTTGGCGCAGTGGGGCGCCCTTGATGCTTGCTCCGGAGCGGGACGACCCTCAATTGGCGGCCGATTCCGAACGCGTCGACAACTTCGTCTACGAGTCCGACCCCAGAGGATTGGTTTGCCCACTCGGCTCTCATATTCGGCGCGTCAATCCTCGGGATGGTTTACGAGATACCATCGTAGATCCAAAAATTCATCGCGTGCTGCGACGAGGTGCAGCCTATGGACCCGTGCTGCCCGAAGGTGCATTGGAAGATGATGGCGTCGAACGCGGCATAGTTTTCATTTTTATGGGCACCAGCTTGGCACAGCAGTTCGAATTTGTTCAACAGGTGTGGATCAATAATGGCGACTTTGTTGGCTTAGGTCGTGAAAAGGACCCTTTAGTGGGCAGTAATGACGGGACTGGAACCTATACTATTCCTGCTTTACCTGTTCGCAGGCGCCTCACGGGGTTACCGGGCTTCACAATTGTAAGAGGAGGGGAGTATTGTTTTCTGCCCGGACTCAGGGCCGTCGAATGGCTGGCGAGTTGAGAGCTCACCATTCTGCCAGTACTCGCGAATGCCAGCGGCTGAAATCTACACTGACCTGACGGCTCCCTCGACAACCTGGTCCGGGTTATCGAGGGAGCGATCGCGTCTGATTCATGAGCACGGGGTTTTGACCTGGCTCCCCGCAACTTCGGCGAGCATGGCGGCTATCGGGGGTTGAGTCGAATGCAGATCGTCGAAGTCGTTCATCGCCGGCGGATGGGCGAGTCACAGCGCGCGATCACCCGCGGCAGTGGTGGCGTGCGCGTGAGACGGTGAAGAAATAGGCCGACTCTGTCGACGTGGCCAGGCTCGGCCTGGGCGTGGTGAGTGCTTCGCGGGTGTGGGCGTCGCCCCAGGCGGATCGGCTGGAGCCGTAGCGCGAGCAGATCACGACGTGGTTGTAGGAGAACCATCTGCAGCTGAGTTGACGCGTGTGCAAGAGTTGCTGGGCCAGCGCGGGTTGCATGTCCCGTGCACCACCTTGGAGCGGTTCACCTGGCGGCTGCGTCCCGAACGGGCGGCGGGCGTCGCGCCGATGCGGGGCGCATGGCACCGACGCCGCCCTGCGAGGTGGCCGATAACTTCCCGGCCGTAGTGGCCTATGCAATTCCGGCGCTCGCCGGTCCTCGATCACGAGCAACCTCGGCCAGGACTGGCGATTGTTTTTGCCAGCCACCCGTACGCTGGGCCACCGACGAGAGATAGACTCCCCGTCGTGCACTCATGATCTGGTCGTCAAGGCAGACTTCGATACCGTCAGTGACCAGCGTCGGATCATGCATCAACACTGGATCGCCGATCTCTTCCTGTGTGATCGGACGCGTCAGTGCGAGCCGGCCAACGGTCACCCGTTTGCGGTCATCAGGCCAGAACGCCGAAGGGTCGTCCACCGGATCGCCCTCCTGCGCGAGTTGGAGGTCGAGCCTGAATGCCACCGCTCCCTGCTGCAAACGACTCTCGAGCTCGGTGAATAGGAAATCGTGCGGTTGTCGCGACATTTCCTCTGCCGACTGACCGGCACTGCCAGCCTCCGGCTCCCAGTGATAGCGCGCCCAACAGCCTTCGCCCGCGGCGTTTACGAAGCGGAACGCGTGTAGGGGCCGATAGCTCACCTGCGCGAAACTCACCGGCGCGGGTCGGACTTGCAGCAGTTGGACCACCCGGCCGGCGGCTGGGTGGTCGGCGAGAAACGCCTGCACCTTTGCCAGATCGGGCTTACCGGTGGTCGGATCGGGTTGTGCGACCGAGAGGAGTCCAATAATGTCATCCGGAATACGCGCGGGAAACGCGGGTAGGTTGATCGCAATCAAGTCGGTCACCGTGCCGTCTGGCAGGTAAAACCGCGAGGCCATGGCGATCGTTCCGCCAGCGGAAGCGCCAGGGTCTCCGCTGCCTCCGGAGAAGCGTGACGTGACCGGGATCGGAGTACCCTGGAAGTGGGCTGCCCGCGATACACTCTTCGCCTCCACAGTCGCCGTAAACGTTCCCGCGTGTATTCGCCCATTGGCGTGAACTGCGCGCGCGCCTGGGTGGAATCCGCCAAAATTATGATGGATCAACTCCACCAGTTCGTCCGCTTTGTAGAACTGTCCGTGGCTCATGGGTTGTCTCCAGTTTTCGTCGGTCTCGCGATTAGCCGGTTAACGGAGGAGCCCTTGGTCGACGTAGCTAGTGTCCGCCTGCCAACTGCGCGGTACCTATGTCTACTTGCGGCTTTTCAGGCTTCTATCTGCGGCAACGTTACGCTGCCGGCTTGGCACGTTACGCAGGCTGGGCGGCCGGGTCGGCCGGTGGGCGGAGCACCAGCCGGTGACGATATGATGAGGCCAGCGCCAGGTACTAGCCATTCGCGAGCATCGAAGTGGGCCGCTCCGCATTGTCAAAAACCAGCCCGCGTCGTGCACGACCGCATGCACCAACGTCAGGGCGCATAGCTTGCGACAGGGTATGCCGGCGACTGCAGTTCCGGTTCAACCAGCGATTGCGTCAGGCGCCCGCACACCGTCGAGGACCCGCGGCTCACGAAGCTAGCTAGGCGATCTGTGCGCCGCCGGTGTCCTCACCGAGGCCGAGTTCGAATCGCAAAAACTGCGCATCCTCGCCGGTTGGAAACGCACCGTCACGTGTGACTGAGTGGCGGCGCGATCAGCCGCTGGAGTTCGTCTTCGGTGACCTGGCTGGCCCGGAGTTCGCTGACAACGCGCCCATGCTCCAACACCACGACACGATCGGCCACGGGCAGCACGTGGTGCAGGTTGTGATCGATGTAGAGCACGCTGAGGCCTCGCTGGCGCGCGGCGCTGATGGCCTGGAGTACGTTGCCGGCTTCCCGCGCCGACAGCGACGCCGTTGGCTCGTCGAGCAGCAGAACCTTCGCGCCAAAGTACACCGCACGCGTGACAGCAAGTGCTTGGCGCTCACCCCCCGACAATAACCGCGCTGGCATCTCCACGCTTTGGATCCGGCTCAGGCCCAGCTCTCGCAGCCGCGTCTCACATTCTTTTCGCATCCAGCGCGCGTTCAGCAGGCCGAGGCCGAATCGGCCGCGACGCCGCTCCTTGCCGAGGAAGAAGTTGCGCCAGAGGCTGAGGTCATCCAGGATGGCCAGGTCCTGGTACACCGGCTCGATCCCGAGGGCGCGCGATTGGCCTGCGTTGCGAAGCGTCGTCGGCCGGCCCAGCACCCGCACGACGCCACTGGTCGGCTGGTGGTAGCCAGCGATGATCTTGAGCAGCGTCGACTTGCCGGATCCGTTGTCGCCGACTAGCCCGATGACCTCGCCGCCCGATAGTGTGAGGCTTACATCGGACAACACCTCGGTCTCGCCGTACCGGTGGACGATGTGCAGCAGCTCCACGAGCGGCAGTGGACTCACGCCGACCGACCGGTTCGCCATCGAGCCGTAAGGCGCGAATTCACGATCACCACGACCACCAGGAACACGCCGATGAACGTCACGTAGAAGGTACCGGGCGCACCGACCACGATCAGGCCTACCTGGAGGACGCTCAGCAGCAGCGCGCCCAGGACAGCGCCGATCACGGACCCCGATCCGCCGTAGATGGACGTCCCACCAACGACGCTCGCGGTGATCGCCAGGAGCGCCAGGTCCTGGCCTTGCGCGGCGGTGACACTCCGCAAGTAGGCTGTCTGGAGGCAGCCGGCGAAACCGGCGAGCACCGCCGTCAAGACAAAGAGGCTGACTTTGACAGGGCCCACCGGCACGCCCATGGCCCGCGCCACACCCAGTCGCCCACCAGCTGCTTGGGTCCAGTTTCCGTACGCCGTGCGGGTCAGCAGGAACCAACCCAGGAAGGTGATGACCAGCAGCCACAGCAGCGCGGCAAAGAAAGGCGTGCTGCCCAATCGTTGCCCGAAGACGTCGAGCAGCCAGTCACGGTCGCTGACGACCAGATCGCCACCCCCAATGAGAAGGTTGTTGAGTCCTTCCAGGGCGAAAAACATTCCCAGCGTCACGATGATAGATGGCACGCTAAAGCGCACCGTTGTCAGGCCCGAGACCAGGCCGACGAGCGCGGCGCCGGCCAGGGCGATGGCCAGTGCCACAATCGGCAGGAGCCCGTCGTACCTGAACAGGATGACCCAGAGCACCGGTATGAAGGCGTAGACCGCGCCGACGGACAGGTCAAGCTCGCCCGCGATCATCAGCAAGCTGACGGCAACGGCGACGATGCCCACCTCGGAGGCACCGGTGGTGATAGCCGTCAGACTCTGGGGATCGAAGAAGTGCGGTGAGAGCAAACTGAAAACGGCGACCGCGAGCGCGAGCCCGAGTGTTGGGCCAAGCTCCGCCTGTCGCAGCACCAAGCGGCGGATGGCCATGCTCGGCGGTCACCCTTTGCCCTCAGCGATGAGCTTCATCTCAAGATCAACATTTGACTTGTCGACGAACTGGGTCCCCGTGTTGACGTTCACTGGTTGGAACCCAAACTTCAGGTTCAGCGCCAGATTGGCGACCGCGAAGTAGCCTTCCAGGAAGGGCTGCTGGTTGATTGCGAGCGTAATGATGCCCTGCTGAATGTAATTCGACGTCGTCTGGCCCACGTCGAACGTGGCGATCGGCAAGCTGAGGTAGTTGTCAGCGACGTACTTGGCGGTAGGATTGGCGCCCGAAGTACCGCCGCTCACGACCGCGCCAACCTCGGGATGCGCTTGCAGGTAAGGCCCGATAACGGACAGATACTCCCCTTCATCGCCGCTGTTGTCGAGGTTCAGCGTCTGGACCGGATGACCCGCCGGCTCGAGGATCCGAGCAATGCCGTCGCGTCGCATTGCCAGCGTGGGGAACATCGGATAAGGGTTGACGTACAGCACGGTTGCCCCGTCGGGGAGATGTGGCAGGAATGCTTGAGCTAGCTTCGCACCCGAGGTGGACTCGTCTTGCCCCACGAAAGCCAACATCGGGATGCGCGGATCGGAAGGGGCGTTGTCGCCTTCGAAGCGGTTGTTGGTGTACAGGACCACAGCAATACCAGCATCCAGCGCCTTGCTCGTGGAGTCTTCGAACGTCTTGTCGTAGTAGTTGATGGCCATGCCGTCCGGCCGTGCGGCGATGGCGGCCAGCGTCACCTGGACCAACTCGGGGAATGTCGTATTGTTCGGCGCCTGGAACACATAGTCGAGCCCATACTCATTGGCTGCGAAATCCGCGCCGTTCTTGATAGCCGTGACGAACGTGTCGGACGGTTTGGTGCTGATGAAGACCACGCGTGGCGCCTTAGCGTTGCCTGCCGCCGCCTGGGTTGCTGGTACGCTGCCGGGCAGGGCCGCGGAGCGACAACCTTCTAGCAAACCCAGCGCCGCGGCCATCCCGGCCAGTACGAGCGAGCCGGTCCTGAGCGCGGAGCGACGGTCCACGCTGCGCGCGCCCGTCGTCACGGCGTTATCGTACCTGCGCGCCCGTCGACGGCTCCAAGGGCGGCCAGGGCGGCTCGGTGTGTAGCGGTTACTCCAGTCAAGCCGAAGATGTCCGTTCGCTCAAACGGGCGGTCACTCGTGAGCGTGCGCAGATGGGCGCCGCTGGGTACGTCCCAGAGCCCGACGGTCCCGTCGAAGCTGGCGCTGGCGAGCAATCGTCCATCGCTGCTCATGGCCACGCCCCAGACCGCACCCGTGTGTCCCACCAGCGTCTCGGCGAGCCGTCCGCTCGGTACGTCCCACAGTTTCACAGCGTGATCAAAGCCACCGCTGGCGAGAAGTCGACCATCCGCGCTCAACGCCACGCACAGCGCCCCGCCGACATGCGCCGCCATCGTCGCGACACAGTCGCCACCGACGGCGTCCCACACTTTGACGTTCCCATCGAACCCGCCACTTGCCAGCACATGCCCCGAGGTGTCGATTGCCACGCACAGTACGCCACCGGTGTGCCCTTCCAGCGTCGCCAGCAGGTGCCAATCGTGGGCATCCCACAGTTTCAGCAGGCCATCCTGGCTCCCGCTCACGATAAGGTGCCGAGCATCGTTCAAAGCAATGCCGCGCACGCCTCGTGTGTGCCCCTCGAGGGTCGTCACCAGCCTACCGGCGGGTGCGTTCCAGACTTTGATCGTCCCGTCGTAGCCGGCGCTCACCACGAGCTGACTGTCGGTGCTTAGGGCAACGTCCCATACGGCGCCAGCGTGTCCAGATAGTGTGGTCAAGAGGCGCCGGCCGCCAACGTCCCATAGGTTGACGCTGCCATCCTGACTGGCACTGCCGAGTATCCCTCCATGGTGGTTGAGAACCACACCTTGCACGCCAGCGTCGTGGCCTCGGAGGATGGCGTGCACGGCGCCATCTGTCGTATTCCATACCTTGAGGGTCCCATCCTGGCTGCCGCTCGCCACGTAGCGCCCGTCGCCGCTGAGGGCCACGTCCCACATGGCGCTGGTATGCCCTTGCAGTGAAGTCAACAGATGCCCGCTGCTGACTTCCCAGACCCGCACGCTGCCATCCTGACCGGCACTTGCCACCTGTTCGCCGTCGGCAGTCATGGAGAGACACCAGATTCCGCCGTGATGTCCGAGCAACGTAGTAAGCGGCTGGCCATCCTTCGTCGACCACAAGCGCACGCTCCCGTCCTGGCCAGCGCTGGCGACCAACTCGCCGTCTCCGCTCAACGCCACGTCCCAAACCCCACCACTGTGTCCCGTCAGGGTGGCCCGCTCGGTGCGGGCTGGGATATCCCAGAGCTTCGCGGTGCCGTCGTGGCTGGCGCTCGCCAGCAGCCGGGCATCGCCACTCAGGGCGACGCCCGGCACGGCGCCCGTGTGCCCGGCCAGGGCCGCCACCAACTGGCCACTGGCCGTGTCCCAGACTGCGATCATCCCACTCTGCATGCCGCCGCAGACGAACGTTCCGTCCGGGCTCAGGACCACGCTCAGCACGCCGCCGCCAGTGCTTCGCAGCGTCCGAAGCAGCTCACCGCCGGGTGCTTGCCAGAGCTTCACCGTGCCATCCTGGCTGGCGCTGGCGACCAGCTCGCCGTCTCTGCTCAAGGCCACACCCTGTACAAAATCGCTGTGTCCTTGCAGGGTTGCCAGCGGTCGCCCACTGCCTGCTTCCCAGAGCTTCACGGTCCCATCCTGGCTCGCGCTCGCGGCGAGCCCCCGGTCGGCGCATAGCGCCACGCCCATGACCACGCCGGCGTGCGCGGTGGCGGACACCAGCAGCGTCCTATCCGCCGCCCGCCATAAGCACACTTCACCCGTGGTCGTTCCCGCCAGCAGGTGGGTGCCATCGGGGCTGAGCTCGACCGTGATCTGATGAAAGGCCTCCGGTAGGGCGCACTCGGACACGTGTGCGCCAGCCAGACTTGCGTCCTGGGCGTTGACCTCCCGCAGATAGGCCTGTCGAACTACGAGGTTGGACAGATCCATCTGCTTCAGGTCTCCGCGGAGCAGCCGCGCGAGATTGACGATGTTGCCGGGTCCATAGCCGTGTTCTTCCCGTGGCTTACGACGGAGCTTGTCGAGCAGGTTGCTCAGCTGGCGCTCAACCACCTGCCGACTGCCGAGGGTCGCGACGAGCCGATGCAGCACTGGCTCGGCGATCAAGCGCTCCTGGCTCCGCCGAGCGTACTCTTTCGCCATTGCCTTGATGAGCGGCTGGTTCACGAGTCGGCTTACATCACCGCCAGCGACACCGTGCGCCACTTCGCCGACGAGTTGCTCGGTTGCGTACTCGAGGACGACTGACTGCAAGGTGAACGTTGGCCCTGGCTGGCGTCGCTCGAGGAGCGATCGGCGACGCAAGGCCTCGACCGCGTCTCGGAGCGGGCCCCGCCCCGTCGCCGGACCGAGATCCGCGGCGAGCTCGACGAAGCTGACCGGCTCGCGTTCGATGGCCAACCAGCGCATCACCTCCCGCTCCAATCCTGAGACTCGCGACATCTGGGCGTCGAGCAGTTCGCGCACGTCACCGAAGAGCGCGCCCTGTGCCACCTCGACGTCAGCGAGGTACGCTGAAATGTCACCCCCGAACAACTCGCGTACGCTCGCGCCGATCATCTTCAGCGCCAGCGCGTTGCCCCCGTAGCGAGTAATCAACCTGCGCCAGGCGTCTGGGTCGCCGAACAGCCCGTCGGGTTCGAGCAGCGCGCGACCGTTCTCGACCGCGAGACCATCAAGACCGAGCACGCGCACCCGACCACCAGCTCCCGTGCGCGTCCGGAGCTCAGCTGGTTCCTCGCGACTGGTTACCAGCAGGCAGCTGCGGTGCGGGGTATCGGCGAGCCGCCGCAGCACCTCGCCGTAGCCGGCAGCGTCGGGTTGGTAGCCGCCGCCCGGCAGCAGCACGGTCTCCAGGTTGTCGAGGATCAGGAGTGCCCGGGTTTTTTGTATTAGCCAGAGCAAACGGTCCATGCGCGCCGCGTCGCTCTCCATCAGGAGGGCGTCTTGCGGCGCCAGGAAGCCGATGGCGCCCTGCAACCATTCACCGAACGGGAGCCCATTTCGCAAGCTGCGCCAGTACAGGTGCTCAAAGTGCGGCGCCACGTCGTACGCCACGCGCGCCGCGAGCTGCGTCTTGCCGATACCACCCAGGCCGACGATCGCAAGCACGCCGCACTCCTCGTCGAGCACCCACGCGCCCGCGGTCTCGCGCTCGTCCGTTCGGCCCAGGAAGCCTGCGACGGCGGGCGCGTCCCCCCAGTACTGGCGCTCTGCACCTTTCTGGGGCGGCTCCACAACGGCCAGGACCAATCCTGGTTTGCGTAGCTGCAACCTGCTGATGAACCAGGCCGCGTCGAACGGCTCTTGCAGCCGCGACGTTTCCATCATGGCCGCGTTCCAGAGCGCCTCGGCTTCCAGCTGTTCGACGCCATCGGCGAAAGCGCCGGCGTCGAGCAGGATCGCTATCAGCCCCTGCAGCCTGCGAGCCTTTGGGTGGCTGCCGCCAGCTTCCCAGAACTGGATCGAACGCAGGTGCACGCCGAGTTGCGCGGCCAGGTCGCGCTGCGACAAGCCTGTGCGGCCGCGGAGCCGAACCGCCATTCCGGCGAAGCCCTCGGCTAGAAGATCACTTTGCACGCCAGTCATGGCATACGCGCCTTCGCGAGATGCCGTCAACTCGCCCCGCGTTCGTTCGCGAGTGTTCACCGGAGTGCCTCTAGTCGCTGAGTATGGACCACGTGAAAATCGAGCCTCGGGTCTCGTGCATGAACAGTCGCGCTCGCGCGGCGCGTCGGGGACTGGTACCGCGGGGTTGCCGCAAGTAGCCAATGCGAAGGACGTATCTAGACGCAAGCGCTGGCCGACGCCCGCCCGCACAGTATCCGTGGAGCACGGCGTGTCTCATCAACTCGACTCGGTAGTTGTGCGCGAGGACGTTCGCCTGCAAATTGCAGACGTGTACCTCTTTCGCGGGCAGGTCGGGACCGTGTTCGTTATGACCGTCAACAGCTCCGGCGCGGGTGGCGATGACCTTGGAGGCTTCCACTCCCCCGCGCACTACGACTTCCGCATCGATGTCGACGGTGACGCCCTCGAGGACCTGTGCTATCGCGTCTCGTTCGGACCAGTCAATCGCAAGGGACGCCAGGCGGTGGAGCTGCGCAAATTGGTTGGCGCCGAAGCGCGGGAGCGCACTGCTGCTGGTGAATTGCTGTCATGGGGCGGCACCGACAGCACGCTGAAGGGGAGTGAGTCCGTACGACTCTGGGCAGGGCGAGCGGCCGACACGATCTACGTAGAGCCGACCGTCTTGCACGCCATGTGTCGGGCCATTCGCAGCGGGCATAAGGTCGACCTGACGAGTTGGCGCCCGCGCGGCGCGAGGAGCGCGGTCGCCAGGACAGCAGTATACGCGATCGTGCTCGAACTGCCGGACAGTGCGTTTGCTGGGCTGCTGGGGGCGCAGGGTGAGATCGGTTTGTGGGCGACTACCACGCTCGCAACCGATGTCGGCGGCTGGCGACCAATCAACCGCATGGGGCAGCCAATGGTCCAGGCCCTCTTCAATCCTCCCGACAGCGAACGCGCCTCCGAATACAGCACGTCACACCCCGCGGACGACCAGTCCAATTACGGAGAGCTTTTCGCCGCGCTGGTCGCCCGAGTGGTTGCTGCTCATGGTGCGGCAAGGGACCCGGTCGCCTATGGCGAGAGCGTCGCGAAGATGCTTCTACCTGATGTGCTGCACTACCGCGTCGGCAGTTCCGCCAACTACGGCTTCGCGGTCCGCAACGGTCGTGACCTTACCGACAATGTGCCAGAAGTGATGTTCTCGCTGGTCACCAACCGCGCTCTATCCCGTGGCCTCGAGAAAGGCCACGCCGCGGGGTCACAACGTGAGGACTTTCCGTACGTTCCGCCACTCCCTCGCCTGTCGATCACGCGGCGTGAGGCACGCACCACGCTTCGAGAACGCGCCACGTAATCCGCAGACAGAGCACGCTAACACCGCCCGTCGAGTTTGGATCACGCCGCTTGCAGGATCGCGTGGCTGGCCCTGTTCCCCCTCAGTAACCATCGCCCGATAGAGGACCAACTCGAGCCCACCTGGTCCAGTTATCGAGCGACCTCGGCAGCAAGCTCGAAGAACTCCGGTTGCTCCATGCGAACGCCGCTCATCTCGAGGCGCTGCTCCGCAGCGGGTCCAGCGTTGGGACTCCCAGTCCGTCCCGCGGCGGCGATCAGATCGTCGCGGGAAAAGCTTGCGTGTTGCCGCGTGTCCCAGACGCTCAGGGCGATCATGGCGCCGGTCGCGCGATCGACCCCCCAGTACGAGCTTTGCAATCCCGGTAGTGTGCGGAGGGCCGTGTTCGTCTGCTCGGCAGTGGCCAGCACCGCGTCGCACTGGCTCGGATCGCACGACAATCGTGAGAGGCGGATGTACATTTCGATTGCTCCTTGTTAGAGGGTTGCTGAAGAGGTCTGCTTCTGTGGACGTTGCAGAGAAGAATTGGCGGGCACCTCGAAACGTGGCAGCGACAAACGTGAGCTGAGCGCCCGCTGACGAACGCAGGTTCAGTGATTCCACCCACGGTGGAGCCCTTCGAGAGGTTTTTGATTAACCTCTTCGGCCGGTACGTAGGTGTGATTCGATGAAAGGCGTGCGCCGCCGCTGCTGGTCAGCACCACAAAGCCTTCCTCACACAGTCAGGCGATAGAACGCGTAAAAGGCGTTCTCAATCGGCAGCTTGCGCACATCGCGGAAGCCTGCCTCCCGCGCATAACGCTGCAGGGTCGACCCGCGCATCACCGTGCCGGTTGCCGCCGACGGTGATTGGGCCATCGACGCCGGCAGGCAGTGCAGCACGCTGAAGCCGTACATGAACCACTCCGTGTCGTCGTCGGGCGCCGCAAACGACTCGCCGACGCGCTCGTCCATAACGATGACCGCGCCGTGTTCGCCGGCCATCGCCCGCATCGCCCGCAGCGCTCCCACCGGATCAGCCATGTCATGGATGCACTCGAACGCGAGCACCAGGTCATACGGCGGACCCTGCACGGGGTCAACGACGTCCCTGACCGCGAACGAGGTGCGATCGGCGACACCCATGTCTTGCGCATTCGTCTGCGCAAGGCTGATCGACGCCGAATCGAGGTCGAATCCGTCGACGCTAATCGTGTCGTAGGCGCGCGCCAGGCCGATGCTCGCCCAGCCAACTCCACAGCCGACCTCAGCTACACGCGCCGGCGGGTCCGCTAGCAGCCGGGCGTGCACGTCCGGGATCGACGGCAGCCACACGTCACCGAGCTGCTCGAGGAACGCCACTCGATTCAGCCCGCCCTGGCCTTCGCGCAAGTCTCTTCCGTACTCACCAAATGGCACGCCTTGCCCCGTGCGAAATGCGTCGAGCAGCGCGTCGAACGGGCGGACCGTGCCCACCATCAATTGCGCGAGCGGTGCGAGATAACTGGGGCTATCGCGCTCAACCAAGACTTCGGCGTGCGCGGCAGGCAGGTGGTAACGACGCTCGAGTGGTAGAGCGCGGGGATCGTCGACGCGCAGAGTGCCGACGACCGTTTGCTGCTCCAGCCACTCGCGAACATACCGCTCGTGTGTGCCGCTACGCCGGGCGAGCTCGCTCGAAGTGGCCGGCCCGCCTGCCTGCAGTGCGCGGTACAACCCGAGCCTATCGCCGAGGTAGGTGGTGTACACGTCAAACATGCCGGCGGTCGCGCGCATCAGTCGCTCGGCGAGCGCGTCGCGTTCGGTATCGGCATCGGTCAAGGTCGTCATCTGGGTCTCCGTCCCTGGTACTCTGCGCGCCAGACGGACCAACGGCCAGGCAGGATCGGCAGAAACGGTGGCAGAAATGTCGATATCTTTTGGAGACCTGCTTCGCCAGCACCGCCACGCGGTCGGACTCACGCAGGAAGAACTCGCCGAGCGCGCCGGTATCAGCGCGCGGACCATCGGCGACATCGAGCGAGGCGTCAGCCACGCACCGCAGCGCCACACGGTGCGACTGCTCAGCGACGCGCTCGGACTGGCCAGCCAGGCTCGATCGACATTCGAGGAAACCGCGCGTCACCACGCTCTGCCGGCGCCGGCCACGCGTGCAGCCGAGCTCGATTCGCCAGCTCGCCTGATCGGACGCACACCGGAGGTGGCGCTGATCGAGCGGCACCTCAGCCGAGCCGGCGGACCGCTTCTGGTGTTTGGTGGCGAACCGGGTCTGGGCAAGACACGCCTTCTCGCCGAAGCGGCTCACCGCGCGATCAGCCACGGGTGGTGCGTCCTGGAAGGCGGCTGTCAGCGACGCAGCGGACAGGAGCCATTTGCACCACTGGTCGGGGCTATTGCGAGATTCGTCGGCGGTCGCGAACGTGAGGCACTGCGGTCGGACCTGCAAGGGTGCGCCTGGCTCGTGCGCCTTTTGCCGGAGTTGACGGACGAGATTGGCGAGCAGCTGCCGTCTCTGACGGTGCCCGCGGACCAGGAACGTCGGCTGATGTTTCAGGCCGTGCGACGCCTGCTGAACAACGTCGCGGCCAGGGACGCGCCCGAAACTGGCGTGCTGCTGGTGCTGGACGATCTCCAGTGGGCCGGCAGCGATGCGATCGAGCTGCTGACCGCGTTAGTGAGGTCCGGCCACACCGGACGTCAGGGCGGCCAACGCACACTGATCGTGATCGGCGCGTACCGCGACAACGAGGTGCAGCCGTCGGACGTCCTCGGCGTGGCCCTGGCCGATTGGGCGCATGCGGGGCTGGTGGAGCACCGCACGCTGCCTCCGCTAACTGCTGACGAATGCGGCGAGTTGTTCGAGTCGCTCCAGGGCGCACTCGGGTCCGCCGCACTCGCGGACCGCCACGATCCGGTGATGCGCGAACGCGTGCTCGAGCGGGCCAGCGGCGTGCCATTCTTTGTCGTCAGCTACGCACATGCCTTGCGGGACGGCAGCGCCGCCGAGCGCGCGGTGCCATGGGACATCGCGCAAGGCATCCGCCAGCGCGTCGCGGCTCTATCGGATTCGGCGCGCGCGTTGCTGGCGCCGGCCGCCGTTATCGGCCGTGAGTTTCAGTTGGCTGTGCTCGTATCGGTCGCCGAGAAGACCGAAGACGAGGTCATCGACGGATTGGATGCAGGCTGTCAGTCGCGTCTGCTCGTCGATACCGGGGGTCGCTTCCAGTTCGCGCATGACCTCGTTCGCGAGGTGGTCGAGGCCGACCTCGGCTCGACACGCCGCGCGGCCCTGCATCGACGCGCCGCGGCCGTTCTCGAGGCACTCCACGCCGAAAACCTGGCGGACCAGTACGAGACTTTGGCGGATCATTGGCAGCGAGGCGGAGTGTGGGAACAGGCCCTCGAGTATCTCGTGCTCGCAGGCGACAAGGCGGTCCGCGCCGGCGCGATTGGTGAGGCGCTGAAGCACTACGACGAAGCCCTGACAGTCTGCGCGCGGTTGGGCGTGTCCGCGCGCGCCGCTGCCGTGGACGTGGCCAACAAGCGCGGCTTCGTCTGCTATGACGCCGGCGAATTCGCCGCCGCGGCGGCCGATTTCGGTCGGATGCGCGATGCCGCGGCGCAGCTCGACGAGCGGCGCCTCGAGGCATTGGCTCTCGCGCAACTCGGGATGGCCGACTACTACGACCACCGGTTTGAGGCGGCAGAGGAAGCGCTTCGTGATGCGCTGTCGACCGGCGAGTCCTTCGAAGACGTGCGGCTCTTCGCGAGTGTCCAACTCAACTCGCTGTACATGGTCATCGGTCGACACTCGGATGCCGCACCTTTGTTCCGTGTCGCCGAGGCGCTCGCGCCGGTCGTCGACGATCCGCTCAGCCGCTCGTGGTGGGGCATCTGTGGCAGCGAGGTGCTGCATTGGAGCGGTCGATACGCCGATGCGCTGGCGCATCTCGCGCGGTGGCAGTCATCCGTGGACGCCAGCAAGCAACTGGTGACGCTGCTGTGGACCAAATGGGAAACCGCGCTGGCCTGTGGCGGTGCGGGCGAGTATGGCCGGGCGCTCGCCCTGCTCGACGAGGTCGTCGCGACGTGCCGCGCCACGGGCGAGAGCTTTATCCAGGCACGCGCGCTGAATACTGCTGGATGGATTCACGGGGAGCTGTACGACCACCTTGGAGCGCTCGACCTGAACGGGCAGAGCGTAGAGCTGGCGGCTGGCATTGAGACGGCCGACACAGAGATCACCAGTAATGCTCGCCTCAATCTGGGCGACAGCCTGCTGGCGATGGGTCGTGTCGGCGAGGCGGACGAACAGTACCGAGCGGTGGAGCGCGTCGTGCGCAATCCGCGCCCGCAGGACCGCTGGATGCTGTGGCGCTACGCGCAACACCTGTTCCACAGCGTCGGGGAGCTGTGCCTCGCGCGCGGCAACGTCGATTCCGCGCTGGCCTATGCCGGCGAATGCCTGCGCTCGGCCGAGACGAGCTGGAGCGTGAAGAACGTCGTCAAGTCCAGGCGACTGTGCGGCCAGGCGCTGCTTATGCAAGGCGACCTGCCCACGGCCGACGCGGAGCTGACGCTGGCAATCGACACGGCGCGGCAACTCGGCAATCCGCCGCAGCTCTGGAAAACATTGACAGTTGTCGGCGACCTGCGGGCCGTTCAAGGCCGGCCCGCGGATGCGCGACGCGCGTACCGCGAGGCTGTCCAGATCGTCAAGGACGTCGCCGCCGAACTGGCGGACGACCGCTTGAGGCAGACGCTTCTCAACTCAGCGCAGGTCCAGCAAATGGTGGAACGCGCGGCTGGTTGACTGTCTGTCACTCCGGATGCGATTGAGAGGGAATCAGACGAGAGCGTGCTGAAGCGATCCTCGGACCGCTGGAGCGGTTGTTTCGCGAAGTTGTTGGTCCGTCTTCTCTGTTTCAGAACGACTGAGGCGGGAAGCGATAATTCAGGGCCGCGGTGGCAATCTCGGGCGGAATGCGCTCGTGCACGATAATTCGCGCATCCGCGCACCTGATTGCCTGCTCCAGACGCGTGGTCCACGCGTGTTCGATGACCATCAGGATGGCCGAGGCGTCGGGTGAAACGCGTTCGGCAATTCTGGCGATGTCTCGAACCGACAGCAGTCCACGGACCTCGTCGACCGCGTCGTAGGCGGCCAGCTCGTGCTCCTGCAACTCCGCGAGCTCGTAGCTATCGACCCTGCCCATCGCATCCTTGTGAATGAATGTCACGTCAATAATGCGCAGCGTGCCGTTGTCGACCGCCGACGTGAGGGTGAGGATGATCTCGCTTTTCAGCCTGTCGCCCGGGCATTCGACGACCAGGATCTCAAGTGGACCCATCACCTGCTTCCTGGCCCGCGTAACACCGCGGATGGTTCACATTCGCATCGTCGTGGCCGGACTCGGGACCGTCACCGATGACCGGAGTGCCCGAACGCAGCGGACTGGCAATGGCTCGAGCGCGGCGTTTTTCGGCCGCCACTTGCCCGGGCTGACCGTCAGGTTCCAAGGTGTTGGACCCCACGGGTTGAAGCGGGCGCGTTCCCAACAAGTCGGGGCCACGCCGTGGAAACAAATACCTGAACATGGTCAGCCACCGAGCGGACAGAAATGGCCAGGTCGACCCGATCGACCGGTTGCCCGAGGCGGTGTGGCTGATTGTCGTGTCGCCATGGTGACCCCCCATGTGGACGACGGGCTGCACATGCAGGGCATGGCAACACCGCTGCTTCAGGCTATCTCTTCGAGGGACGCCTGGCATCAGGGGAACTACCTATCCTGGGTCCCTCGGCGTAACTGCTGCACGTCGCATCCGGGGAAACACCTACGGCAGCTGATGCGACACGGCTCGCGATGCTGATCGCGTGTGCGACTGGATCCTCGGCGGCCCACAAGTTTCAGGGAGTGCACCGATGTCGCGGTCGGCATCCCCGCGCTAGGCTTCGAGAAGCGAACGGAGCTTTGGGACGAATGACACGTACCAGCGTAGCTGTCAATGACTGCTGATCCTGCCGAGCTGTTAGCCGCTCGCACGCTGATGGCGTTCACGCTCGGCTCACACATCATCCTGGTGCCGCTGGGCGTTGCTTTTCCGTTCCTGGTGTTGATCGCGAACTTCATCGGGTTGAAGAAGAAGGACCCGGTCGCTCTGCAGCTCGCGCAGCGCTGGTCGCAGGTCATGGCCGTCCTGTTTGCCGTCGGCGCCGTGTCGGGCACCGTGTTGTCGTTCGAAATGGGGCTGCTGTGGCCGGGGCTGACCGGCATCTACGGCGACGTCTTCGGCCTGCCCATCAGCATGGAGGGCATCTTCTTCTTCCTGGAAGCCATTTTCATCACCATCTACATCTACGGGTGGAAGCGCCTCTCGCCGTGGGCCCACTTCTGGTCCGGCGCCGCCTTGCCGATCGTCGCCCTCGGCGGGGTGTTCTCGATCGTCTCGGCCAATGGCTGGATGAACGCCCCGTCCGGCTTTACGCTCGGGCCGGACGGCCGTCCCACCAACGTCGACCCGATCGCCGCCATCTTCAATCAGGCCATGGCGTACGAGATTCCGCACATGCTGGCGGCGGCATACATGACCGCCGGTTTTCTCGTTGCCGGCGTCTTCGCGGTCGCGCAACTGAAGGGTCACTGGGATCGCTACCAGCGCCTGGCTTTCGCGATCCCATTCACCCTCGCGGCGATCGTCGCGCCACTCCAGATGATGATCGGCGACACCGTGGCACGCACCGTCTACCAGGAGATGCCAATCAAGTTCGCCGCGATCGAGATTGTTTGGAACACGGGGTCGGACGAGCCGGAGGTCCTTCTGGGACGGCTCAACCAGGACACGGGAGTTATCGAGGGTGGCCTGCCCATCCCAGGCCTGGCGTCGTGGCTGTCGGGGTTCAGTACCAGCACGGTGATCACCGGACTGGACACCGTTCAGCGCTCCGACCAGCCCCCGGCCAACATCGTTCACTGGGCGTGGGACGGGATGATCTTTGGCGGCACGGGCCTCGCACTGCTGGCGGTGTGGTTCATCCTGTACTGGCTTTTCCGCCGCCGTCTGCCCGGCACGCCATGGTTTTACCGCTGCGCCGCGGTGGCGGGTCTCGTTTCGGTCTTCTGTATCGAGTGCGGCTGGACGGTGACCGAGGTCGGCCGTCAGCCCTGGATCGTCTACAACTTCCTGCGCACCGCCGACGCGGTGACCACCGCCGGCATGGTTCGCCCGTTCTTCGCCGTCGTCATTGTCGTCTACGCGCTCATCGCGACCGCAAGCGTGCTCACGCTGCGCAGCATGTCCAGGCGGTGGGCGGCAGGCCACACGCTCGAGTCCGGCGTGCCCGTGCCCTACGGCCCACCCGATGTGAACGGCAGGGTTGCGCAGGCACAGGTGGCCGCGACCTCTGGCAGCCTGGAGGAACCATGACCCTGGCAGATCTGGTCGCGGTCGTGCTTTTGCTCGCCGTGACGGCGTATGCCGTGCTCGGCGGAGCGGACTTCGGCGCCGGCTTCTGGGACCTGCTCGCGGGTGGCTCACGCGCCGGGGCCGCGCCGCGCGAACTGATCAATCGCGCGGTGGCGCCGGTCTGGGAGGTCAACCACGTGTGGCTGATCTTCTGCATCGTCGTGTTGTGGACCGCTTTTCCGCCGGCGTTCGGCTCGATCATGACGACGCTGTCGATCCCCATTGGACTGGCGCTGCTGGGCATTGTGCTGCGCGGATCCGGTTTCGCGTTTCGTCACGAGGCGGAGCGTCTTTCGGGCCAACGTGCGCTTGGCGCGGTGTTCGCGATCTCGTCCGTCCTGACGCCCTTCTTCTTTGGGGCAGCCATCGGCGGGCTTATCTCCGGTCGCGTGCCGATCGGCAACGCGGCAGGCAATCCCATTTCCAGTTGGGTGAACCCGACATCGCTGATCGTCGGTCTGCTGGCGGTGGCGGTGTCCGCGTATCTGGCGGCGGTATTCCTCGTGACTGACGCTCACCGCGTGAGCGACGACGACATGGAGAGGTATTTCCGTTACCGGGCCATTGCCGCCGCGGTGTGCGCCGGCGCCGTCGCGGCGGCTGGTGTGCTGGTCCTGCGCGCCGACGCGCCGTTCATGTTTGAGGGCCTGGCGCAGCGGGGTTGGGTGCTCATGCTGCTCTCAGCAGTCTGTGGCGTGGCGGCTCTGCGGTTGTTGAGACGAAACGCGCGACGCGCCACTCGCCTCCTTGCGGCACTGGCCGTGGCGAGCATCGTCTGGGGCTGGGGCGTGGCGCAATATCCCTACCTCCTGCCCGAATCGTTGACGATCTCGGCCGCGGCCGGCGCGCCGGCGACGCTCGGGTGGCTGGTCGTGGTCGTCGTCGGCGCGGTCCTGCTGGTGGTCCCCTCGCTCATTCTCGTATTCCGCCTCGACCAACAGAGTCGACTCGAAGCCAATGCATTGGAGATTCATACATGAGCCAGAACGGGTCACACGCCATCACCAGACGCGCGCCGCACGTGGTCATCGTGGGCGGAGGCTTCGGCGGTGTCGCGGCCGCCCAGGCGCTGAAGAACGCCCCTGTCCGTGTCACGCTGGTCGATCGCACGAACTATCACCTGTTCCAACCACTGCTCTATCAGGTGGCAACTGGCGTTCTCGAGCCGGGCACGATCACGACCCCCATCCGCTCGCTCTTCCGCAGCCAGAGGAACGTCGACGTGCTCATGGCCGAAGTCACCGGTGTCGACAAAGACCGACGGCTGGTCGAAATGACGGGCAGGCAGCCGATCCCCTACGACTACCTGATCCTGGCCACGGGGGTCCAGGGCAGTTACTTCGGGCATGACGAGTGGGCGCCGCTCGCGCCGAGCATGAAAACGCTGGCTGACGCAGAATTCTTGCGGCGGCGGATCATCGGCGCTCTCGAACAGGCCGACCAGGAAACCGACCCGCAACTCCGCGAACAGTTCATGACGTTCGTGCTGGTGGGAGCCGGGCCGACTGGCTGCGAGCTCGCCGGTGAGTTGGCCCAGCACTTTCACCGCGTGCCCGCCGAATACCGCCACATCGATCCGCGCCAGGCCCGCATTATCCTGGTCGAAGCCGGCCCACGCGCGCTGGCGACCTTCTCGGAGGAGCTCGCCCGGGGAGCAGTCAACAAGCTGCGCAGCCTGGGTGTCGACGTCCGTCTCGGCAAGGCAGTCGAGCTGGTCGACGAAGAAGGCGTGGTCATTGCAGGTGAGCGGGTTCGGAGCCGTACGGTGCTCTGGACCGCTGGCGTGTCGGCCTCGCCGGCGGGCCGCTGGCTGGGCGTCGAGACCGACCGCGCCGGGCGAGCGGTCGTCGGTCCGGATCTGTCCATTACCGACCATCCGGAGATCTTCGTCGTCGGAGATACGGCGCACATCCAGAACAACGGCAAGCTCCTGCCCGGGGTGGCGCAGGTCGCGCTGCAGAGTGGCAAGCACGCCGCGCACACCATTCGCGCTCGCGTCTTGCGCCAGCCTGCACCAGGCGCCTTCAGCTACTTCGACAAAGGCAACATGGCCACGATTTCGATGGGCTACGCGATCATGGAGAAGGACAAGCTGAAGATGGCTGGACCGCTCGGCAAGACGGGTTGGGCGTTCATCCACGTCCTGTACCTGGGACGTGCCGAAGGTCAGCTCATGCTCTGCATGCAGTGGCTGTTTGGAGCCATGTTCGGGAAGCTCAGTTCCCGCTACATCGATACCCCGGCATTTGAATCGACCGTGCGCTCGTCGGCTCCAGTTGCTGGCGTGCGCCCGGCGGCGGACCAGCCAGCGAGCTAGCAGGAGTACACCCGCGAGCACCGAGCGACAACGCGTCGATACCTTCGGCAAGCTGGAAAACGGCCTGCGCCAGGCCAGCAACTGGTACGTGCGGGGCCCGTACCTCAGTGAACGCCAATGGGGCGCGACGCCTTGGCGTCGGGGCCGCGCCGTGTGTCAGCGCGCCGACGGCGGCAGTCAGATACGCAGCGCGTCGAAGAGTATCACCAATCTGTCTGCGCCACCGGCGGCGCGCCAGGCGGAAGCGCCACTGCCAGGTACGTCCAGGATACGTATTTACCCGGATGGCGAGCGCGTTGCACCAGCGCACACTGGGTTCGACGTCAAATGTAAGGACGTCACGTACATGCCTGGTTGGACCATTGGTCGCCCAGAGGCTCGCGGAGGACTGGATCAGATGTTTCGACGAGAAATGCGGAGAGAAGAGCGACGCGATGTCGTCGAGGTTGCAGCCGTAGGCGAAGCGGTACATGCACACAATAGGGAACGCGAGGAACAGACGGAGGTCGTGGAGGCCCAACAGTCGCAGGAAGGCATCCTGTCCGAGGACGAGTTCGCGGCTGAAAAAAAGAAGATTCTGGGGCTCTAGTCTCGCCTGCAACAGGTCGCGCATTGCGAACCTCCGCGCTTTTGAAGGAGTCTCCTCATGTCCACAAACGGCCAGTTCGACGTCATCATCATCGGCAGCGGCGCAGGTGGCGGCACGCTCGCACGGCAGCTCGCACCCTCCGGCAAGCGGATCCTGATCGTCGAACGCGGCGGCTGGCTCCCGCGTGAGCTCGAGAATTGGGACGCGGAGGAAGTCTTCGTCAAGAACCGCTACGTGCCAAAAGAAACCTGGTACGACAAGCACGACAAGGCCTTCCAACCCGGCGTGCACTACTGGGTGGGCGGAGCAACCAAGCTGTACGGCGCGGCCCTGTACCGGCTCCGCAAAGAGGACTTCGGCGAGCTGAAGCACCACGACGGAGTCTCCCCCGCGTGGCCGATCAGCTACGAGGATCTGGAGCCCTATTACACCCGAGCGGAGCAGACGTACCAGGTTCACGGCGCGCGCGGCGAGGATCCAACCGAGCCGCCGGCCAGCGCACCATATCCATTTCCCGCGGTGTCCCACGAGCCTCGCATCCAACAGCTTCATGACGACCTGGCGCGCGCCGGTTATCACCCGTTCCACTCACCTAACGGGATCATGCTGAATGAGGCCCAGCCGCAATTCAGCGCCTGCATTCGGTGCAGGACCTGCGACGGCTTCCCGTGTCTGGTTCACGCCAAGTCGGATGCCGATGTCGTGGGAGTCAGGCCTGCTCTGGAGCATCCAAACGTCACCCTGTTGACCAACGCGCAGGCGATCAAGCTGAACACTGACGCCTCGGGCCGCTCCGTGACCGAGGTCATCGTCGATCAGGACGGCGGGCAAACGCCGTATCGCGGCGACATCGTCGTCGTCTCGTGCGGCGCCGCCAACTCCGCCAAGCTGCTGCTCCAGTCCGCCAATGACCAGCATCCCACGGGGTTGGCCAATGGTTCCGACCAGGTTGGACGCAACTACATGTTCCATGCGAGCGTGGCCGTCCTGGCCGTTTCCAAGGAACCGAACCCGACGAGGTTCCAGAAGACGCTCGGCCTGAATGACTTCTATTTCGGTATGCCCGGGTTCGATTACCCGATGGGCAACATCCAGATGGTCGGCAAATCCGTCGGCGAGATGTACAAAGGCGAAAAGCCCGTGGAGACCAGGCTGGTGCCGCTGTTTGGTCTGGATGACATCGCCACGCACGCCGTCGACTTCTGGTTGTCGACGGAAGACCTGCCAAAGAGCGACAACCGCGTCACGCTGGCTTCGGACGGCAACATCAAGCTGTGCTATACGCCGACCAACGCGGTGCCGAAAGCCCAGCTCTACGACAAGCTGAAGTCGATGCTCAATCACCTCGGGATGCACGAGCATCTGGTCGAGCGCAACCTGTACATGAAAAACGATATTGAAATTGGCGGCTGCGCCCACCAGGCGGGCACGTGCCGATTCGGGAGCGACCCCCAGACGTCAGTGCTCGACAGCAACTGCAAAGCACACCAGCTCGACAATCTGTACGTCGTCGACACCAGCTTCTTCCCCAGTATCGGCGCCGTGAACCCGGCGCTGACCGCGATGGCCAATGCGATTCGCGTGGGCGAGCACCTGCAGCAGCGTCTTGGGTAGCGGACATAAGGACATAAGGAATCCCCGGAGCTCCGCCAGCTCGGTTAGTAGTTAGTAGTGACCCGGATGCGCGTTGGCACCGGAACGTCCATGCTGAGAGACAGCAACACGCCGGACGAAGGAGTTCTTCATGGTGACACAACAGGCAGCCGCACCAGTTAATTCGCAAGCTTCGCGCCAGTCAGACACCAGCGCCGATGTACTCGTCATCTTCGGCATCACCGGTGATCTGGCCAGGGTCATGACCTTCCATTCGCTGTACCGACTCGAGCGACGTGGTCTGCTGCACTGTCCTATCGTCGGCGTCGCGGTCAACGATTGGACTCTCGAGCATCTTCGAGAACACGCTCGAGAGTGCATCGCCGCGACCGGCGAGAAGATCGAACCCGAGGTGTTCGATCGGTTCGCCGCGCGTCTGTCCTATGTCTCAGGCGACTTCACCGACGCCGCCACCTACACGCGCGTCGCGGCGGTTATCGGCGGCGCCCGCCTGCCCGTCTTCTATCTCGAGATTCCGCCGTTCCTCTTTGGCACCGTGGTCAAGAACCTGCGCGACGCGGGTTTGACGCGCACGGCGCGCGTTGTCGTGGAAAAGCCGTTCGGCAACGATCGGGCCTCGGCGGGCGCCCTGGCGGCCCAGTTGCACGAATATATCGACGAGTCTCAGATTCTGCGCATTGATCACTACCTGGGCAAGATGGGCCTGGAAGAGATTCTGTACCTCCGCTTCGGGAACACGATGCTCGAGCCGGTGTGGAACCGCAACTACGTCGAGTCGGTGCAGATCACGATGGCCGAGAGTTTTGGCGTGGAGGATCGCGGCCACTTCTATGATCCGGTCGGCGCATTGCGGGACGTGGTGGTCAACCATCTCATGCAGGTGGTCGCGATGGCAGCGATGGAGGCTCCTTCCGGCGGAGATACAGAGACGCTCAAGGATTGCCAGCTGGCAGTATTCCGCGCGATCGAAGCCGCGGATCCGGCCCACTACGTTCGTGGCCAGTACGAAGGGTACCGTTCGATTGACGGCGTCGCCGCCGACTCGACGACCGAGACGTATACCGCGCTGCGGCTCAACGTCGAGAACTGGCGGTGGTCCGGCGTGCCGTTCTTCATCCGCGCAGGCAAGCGGCTGCCGGCTACCCAGACGGAACTACGTCTGGTGTTCAAGGAGCCACCGCGACTCGGCTTCGGGTTGAGAAGCGCGACAAGTGAGCCAGATCAGTTCGTGGTCAAGCTCGATCCGACAACCGGAGTCCAGGTGACGTTCGTCGCAAAACGGGCGGGGATCATGACCGCTGAGCCGATCACGTTGGACATGGAGTTCGCCGAGCAGGGCGGCGAAGGCGCGACCCCGTACGAGGTGTTGCTGCAGGCCGCGATGCAGGGTCAAACCATGCGCTTCACGCGCCAGGACGGCGTAGAGGAGCAGTGGCGGATCATGCAGCCACTCCTGGATGCGCCGCCGCCCGTGCACCCGTACGCGCCCGCGAGCTGGGGACCCAAGGAGGCCGATCAGCTGCTCCACGGCCATGGCCGCTGGCGTGGCCCGTGGATCGTCAACTGAGGTCCGAATACAGCCGTCAGTCTTTGACCGCGCCTTCCGTCAGGGCTTTGTGGTTTTCTCTCGCCTTCTGCAGCGCCTCGTCGATACTGAAGCTGGATGGCCTCTGGCGCGGCGGGAACTCCTCGAATGTCTGCAGGAACATGCCCACGATCGCCTGGGCTGGCACCAGTACGAACAGACGGTCGGCCTTCCACTTGCCGTAGAAGATCGACTCGTTGGCCCGCTCGAACGGGTCACTCCTCAGGTTGTAGAGTTGCGGAAGCCGTAGCCGAACGAAGGGCTCCTCCCAAGCAGCGATGCCCAGACCGCGCTGCTCCAGGAAGTTGACCTTCCACTGCTGCACGCGCAGCGCCATCAAATCGCCGTCGTCGCTCCAGTACAGGAAACCGGGGCGCGGGTTAGCGTCGACATCGCCCTTGAGAAACGGCAGCAGATTGTAACCGTCGATGTAGACCTTGAATGTCCTGGCGCCGGCCGTGTAGCCGTGTTTGAGTTTCTCGACGATGTCGGGCTCGCCGGCGGCCGCAAGCAGGGTCGGCAACATGTCGGTATGTGAGAAGATCTCGTTCAAGACTGTGCCAGGCTGAATGACACCAGGCCAGCGGATCGCGCAGGGCACGCGCCAGCCGCCTTCCCAGTTGGTGTCCTTCTCGCCCCGGAACGGCGTTGCTCCTCCATCCGGCCAACTGAGCACCTCGGCGCCATTGTCCGTCGAGTACATCACGATGGTGTCATCGGCGATTCCGAGCTCATCCAGTTTGTCAAGCAACCGACCCACGTGGCCATCATGCTCGACCATGCCATCCGGATACACGCCCAGACCGGTCACTCCCTCGGACTCGGCTTTCAGATGGGTGAAGACGTGCATGCGCGTTGAGTTCCACCAAACGAAAAACGGCGTGCCGCTGGCGTGTGCCTCTTCGATGAACTTCAAGCTCGCGTCGAGAAACTCCTCGTCGATAGTCTCCATCCGCTTTTTCGTTAGAGGCCCGGTATCTTCAATCCGCTGCGTGCCATCCGACTCGGCGTAAGAGTGCAGCACGCCACGCGGCCCGAACCGCTCCTTGAACGACGGATTCGTGGGATAGTCCGGGTTCTCCGGTTCCTCTTCCGCGTTCAGGTGGTAGAGGTTGCCAAAGAACTCATCGAAGCCATGAACGGTTGGCAGGAATTCGTCTCTGTCGCCAAGATGGTTTTTACCGAACTGACCTGTGGCGTAGCCCAGTGGCTTGAGCAGATCAGCAATGGTCGGATCCTCTGGCTGGAGTCCCAGGTTGGCGCCGGGTAGACCCACCTTTGTCAGACCGGTACGAATTGGCGACTGGCCGGTGATGAATGCCGCCCGACCGGCAGTGCAGCTTTGCTGCCCGTACCAATCGGTGAACATAGCGCCCTCGCGCGCCACGCGGTCGATGTTCGGAGTGCGATAGCCCATCACGCCATGGTTGTAGGCGCTGACGTTGAACCAACCGATATCGTCGCCCCAGATAATGAGGACGTTGGGCTTACTCTCTGGCATCGGTGCTCATCGTACGCTGCGTCACGCTCATTGGGTGCTCAGCGGCATCCTGGCCGAGGGGGCCAGGCCCTATCACGCGCGGCGTTTCGGTGATGGGCCGCGCCGGTCCCACTCTCTGGCCTGCGCAGCGCCGCCCCAACGGACGCAGCCCGGCATACCCTCTCGACGCGGTTCCAGATTCTGCCATCTGCGCTGACAGTCCGGGATCGTCGCAAGACGCGGCTGGTGTCGATGTTTTTTATTGTTCCCTGTTTGTCTCAGGAACTCTTGCTGGGTGCCCGCGCGGTGCAACGCCCGTGACGCAATCGACGTGGGAAGGTGGTCAGCGTTTCGAGAGGTGGACCGTGCCCGAGCCGCGGTGTCGCGGGGCCGCCGCGCGTGGGACTGCTACCCGTCGCTCACACAAGCGTAGGGTCGAGAAGTTACCGGCGCATCCGAGCAAACCCCTATTCTCGGCCGCACCATGCCCGTGCCCTTGCTGCCGCGGCAGCGTCGCTCCGCCCGAGCCAGGCGAGCCGGATATCCTGGTACGCGAAGCTGCCGACCTTGGGAGCGCCTGCAGCAACTGCTTCAGCTGCTGGTCGTCAGCGGCGGCGCGCTGAGGTCCAGCCCAGGTAGTAGAACGTGCCGTGGATCGCACTCGTGTATTCGACAACTGGTGGCGCGACCTGGTCGACCTCGCGGAAGGGTGAGCGACGGCGGCACGTTGCTCGTCCGCGCTGATGACACCAATGACACTACGGGAGCCATCAGCCGCCCGATCAAAAGGCGAAGACCAGCGGCGCCAGCAGGACAGCGATGACGCCCATCAGAACCGTCAAGGGAATGCCGATTCGGGCGAAATCACCGAATGTATAGCCGCCCGGCACGTACACCATCAGATTCGTCTGGTAGCCGGCCGGGTTGATGAATGCGTAAGAGGTGCCAAGCATCAGGACGATGACGAACGGCATGAAATTGACCTGGAGCGTTGTCGCCACCGCGAGCGCAATCGGGAACATGAAAGCCGCGGCAGCGCTGTTGGTGATCAGATTGGTCATGACGATCGCACCTAGAAAAACCACCGCCAGGGCGACATACGGGCTATCACCCGCCAGGTGGGCCATGAAGGCGCCGATTGCTTGGGAGAGTCCGCTTGCCGTGATTGCTGCCTCCAGGCCGATGGCGGATGCAAGCACGAGTAACGTCTCGAGTTCCACGCTCTTCAACGCGGCACGATAGGTGATGCAGCCTGTGATCAGCATCGCGGCGACCGCCAGCAACGCTGCATTCAGCATGCTCATGATCCCGAAGGCAGCAAGCAACACCATCGCGCCGGTAATTGCCAGGGCGAGTGTGGCTCGTTTCGTGCGCGCCAGCGCCACGCCGGGCAGTCGTTTGGTCAACGAGAACTGCTCCTGACGCCGCTCGGCGAAGAAAAACGCGGGTGCCACCTCGAGTGCCACGACGTCTCCCGGTCGAATCTCCACCTCGTCGAGCGCGCCGGTCGGAGCGCTATCGCGTGATACCCCGACGAGCTGAATATCGGCCTCGAAACTGTCCTCGACGGGAATGTCGCGAACGAGGCGGCCCGCGGCAGGATTGGCTTTTGCAATGACGGATTCGACCAGCGAATCGTTGAAGCGCTCGGCGGCAGCCGTCCGATCCAGCGACGGGAATCGCAGCTCGCAACGCGGCACCAGACCTGCCTTCGACCAGAGACCGGCGACGCCGTCAGTAGCGGCGACGAATGCCAATCGATCTCGGGCTTGCAAAACGCCCGAGGCCCGCTCGACGTTCGATCCGTCTGTTCGTTGCCAGCTGACAAGCTCGAAGTCAGATGCCGTCGCGAAGCCGGCGACTTCGATGTCCTTGCCGACGAGTGGACCGTCGGGGGCGATCTCCAGCTCGAGCCGGTACACGCGGCTATACGCCCCGCCATCACGGCCTTCTGCGCCGCGCGATGGGAGCAGGCGAGTGCCAACCAGCACGATGAACAGCAGCCCGACGACCGCAGCCGGCACGCCGACAAAGGCCGGGTCGAAGAAGCTGACGTTGCGCATCGGGGGCGCACCGGGCAGGGCCAGAGCCAGTTGCTGGCAACCATCCCGGCGATGATCAGATTGGTGGACGTGCCAATCAGTGTGGCCGCTCCGCCGAGGATCGACGCGAAGCTGACGGGCAGATACAGCTTGGATGGAGGAAGCCCGGTCGCCCGCGAGACATCGCGCACTACCGGCACCATCATTGCGACCAATGGGGTGTTGTTCAGAAAGGCGCTTGAAACGCCCACGAAGGGCAGCATCCTCGACAACGCCTGTCCAAGTGATCTGGGAGCTCCGATGAGTTGATCGACGACGCGATTGACGGCGCCTGTCGAATACATGCCCGCGGCCACGATGAACAACGTTCCGACGGTCAAGACGCTTGCGTTGGAGAAGCCCGCGAGCAGGCCCGCTTCGGGTGCAAGGTGGAAGGTCAGGCAGATCGTCAACACACCGACAAACACTGCCGCTGGTGGGATGCGCGTGACAAACAGGACGATGAACGTCGCCGCTAGCAGGAGCAGCATCACCCAAGCGCTCAGCGGCATGCACTTGCCTCAATTCGTTGGGATAGTCCGAGAGATCCTGTGGTTTCCATCTGTGCCGATTGTAGGCACGCGACTGGTCGTTCGACCGACGCGAATATCAAGCGGGTTGCTGGTCAAGCTCGAACGGTCCGCGGCCGCCATCGCAACACAATCGCTGCTTTACGCTATCGGCTGCGCAGGACCTCTTGCATCCGGGGGACTACCTAAAAATCAGCCCTCCCACAGGAGCACGTGCAATCCGGGGAAATACGTACAGCAGCTCATGCGAGGGCCCGCGATGTTGGCCGACGATGGGCTACTGGCCGCATGCGAGCGGGACGTCGGCGGTGTCAAGCTACCAGCGTAGATTCGGCTTGCTCGGTGCACGTCGGCGATTGAGCAGCTTTAGCCCATAGGCTCGCGGAGGCATACCCAGCGGCTAGCAAACCGCCAGAGCTCACTGCCGCGATTAGGGATTTCCCGAATGCAGCGCGGCGCGGGCGCCGGGTAGCCTCCATGAATGCGGCGCTGCACTCGCATGATGTCGACAACGCCAGGCCCGTGTCCAACGCGGCGGACTGCCTGGGCGGTGTGCGAACTCTCGCGCCACTCGGATACTGCCTGGAGGGCTCGCGCATGAACATCATCGACTTCTACCGAACTCAGCTCAGGGTCATGTGGCAGTGGAAGGGCGGCCCGTCGGCGCTGCTCTGGCGGTTCGTCCTCACCAGTCTCATCGCCGCGGTCGCGTTTCTCGTGACCGCCTGGCTGCTGCCCGGCTTGAATGTGAACCGCTTCGCAACCGCCCTTCTCGCGGTGGTCCTGATCGCGGTGTTCAACGCCGTCGTCCGCTCGCTGGTGCTCGTGCTCACGGCGCAGATTTCGCTCGTCCTGACCGGCGTCCTGGTGATCGTCTTCCAGGTCCTGGCGTTTCTGGTGGTCGCCCAGCTGGTGACGGGCGTCACCATCGCCAGGTTCACGACGGCGCTGGTCGGCTCGTTCATCTACGCCATCGTCAATTCGATTTTGACCTCGGTCCTGGCCGTCGACCAGGGTGGCTCTTACTACGGCATCCTGATCCGCGCGCTATTGGCGCGACAGTCGGAGCAGCCCAGCGACAAGCCAGGCGTCGTCATCATGCAGATCGACGGACTGGCCTACCCGATCCTGGCTGGGCGCATCCGCGCCGGCTCGGTCAATACGATCGCCAGCTGGGTTCGCGACCGCAGTCATCGACTGTCGCGCTGGGAAGCGATGCTGCCGTCGATGACCTCGGGCAGCCAGGCCGGCATCCTCCACGGCTCCAACGACGGCATCCCGGCCTTCCGCTGGTACGAGCGCGATCGGCAGCACCTGATGGTTTCGAGCAGTCCAGTGGACGCTGCCGAGATGGTCCGACGGCTGTCGAACGGTCAGGGTCTGCTGTCGAACAACGGCGTGAGCATTTGCAATCTGCTCACGGGGGATGCCACGCGCAGCTACCTGACGACTGCGTCACTCAAGACGGAGGGACAGGGCATCGGCAACAGCAAGGCGTTTACGGCGCTGTTCTTCAGTCCAACCGGGTATTTGCGCTCCTTCACGATGTTCCTTGGAGAGTTCATCAAGGAGCGGATGCAGGCGCGTCGGACGCGTCGTTCTGGAGTCCAGCCGCAGCTGCACCGCGACCTGAAGTACGCCGCAATGCGCGCGGCAAGCAACGTGATCCTCCGCGACATGAACACCGCGCTCATCATCTACGAAATGTATCGCGGC
>JAFAOS010000044.1 GCA_019247515.1 Chloroflexota bacterium
TTGCTCGCGGCTGCGTTCCAGAGCAGGCTGCCGAAGGATGCCGACTGCCGCGTTCTCGCGTCCGCGACATGGCGGTCGATCATCGTCGAGAACCTCCGCGGAGCGTGCTGACCCCAGCTGCTCAGCTACCCAGGTCCAGCTGACCACGCGCACCTGCAGCGGACGCTCCACACATCGATGCAGGATCCGATCGATCAAGGCGCGCCAGTCGCCACACCGTGCACCGGTGCCATCGCGATCCGGAGTGCCGACGACAAGTTCGGGTCGCGCGTCGTCCAGGTCTTCCCCCAATCGCGCTTCTCCCCAGAGCATCGCGAGGCGACGAAACACTTCCCGATAGCGGGCCACCGGCGCCGTTCCGAAGTCCGGCACAAGCACGTCTCTCAGTAACTCCTGCGCTGGTGAATCTTCGGGATTTGCCACCCTCTCGCGCAGCCCCAGCTGTCCACCCGCGGGCATCCTGACCCGCAATACCTTGTCTTCAGCGGCGGACCACACCTCTCTCACTCAGGGCCACTCCCATTGTTGGACCGCGACCGTGGTCTCACGAGAAGCGCTATCGAGTACCACTGAAGCAAGCAATCGATAGCTTGCGATCAAGAGCGGTGCGTCGCCCTCACCAATTCGCCACGGCTTGTGCGGAGCCCGCCCGGTCTTGCAGGCGTCGCTGGCATGCAACACGCGGCTGCCAGCGTCTGTGATCGTCCAGCAGCCGAGCGGCCGCTCACCAACCAGGTAGCCAGGATTGACACGCGAAACCTCGGCGAGTCCGGCCCTGCGCAGGCGAGCCAGCTGCTGGTAAGCGGAGCTGGGTGCGCTCAAACCGAGGAGGTGAACAAACGCGTCAACCGGTACGAACGGACACGTTTCCAACACACGGAGCGCGCTCTGAGCGCCTTGCCTGAGGTGAAGCGCGTGGTTTGGATGGCCGCTGACGTCATGTCCTTTGGCACTCACGCGGCTGGCTCGTCGCGGCGCTCTGCACCTTTACTACTATCACGTTCGCTTGCACGCGCCGTAGCCCTATTGCTCTTGCGTGGCACCCTTTCAGACCTGCCCCGCGGCACCTGTCCGCCCACGGGAGTTCTCGCGGAAGAAGGCGAGTCCGTTCCGTTGCTCCCAGCAGCCGTCCGCTGGTGGTCCTGCCCCGGTTGCGCTGCTGCGCTGGAAGTCCGCATGCGTTCGGCGGCGGCCTGCAGGTCGAGTTCGACGTCGACCACACTGCGTCCGTACCGGTCGGCTGACATGGCCGCTAATCGGTCGGCAAGCTCTGCATTGGATGCCGGCGGCGCGTCAAGCCGCACGCTGAATGCTGGAAGCCGCTCCCCGGTGCGAGGTTCGCGAACACCGAGGCGCGAAGGTCGCGTGTTCGATCCGCCTCGGTCAGCCCGTCCAATCGTGCGAGGGTTTGCGTCGCCAGGATCATATTCGCTCCGTATTTCGCCAGCTCACCGAACACCTGCCGTAGTCCGCACCGGGGATGGTGTGGAATTCGTCCACCGCCATCGTCACACTTCGCCGCTGGTCGTGAGGAAGCGATGACTGCGATGACACCGCACGCGCGGCCAGGTTCAGTAGCGTCCCCCCGATCAATGCCGCGGTGTCCTCGATGACGTCGAAAGCGTGCAGATTGATCAGCACGATTCTATCGTTGGCGATGACGTCGCGGAAGTCGATCGTCGATCGCGGTTGACCTACGATCGCACGTGCGACCTTGCTCCCGGCGTACTTGTGCACTTTGGGCTGCACCGGATTGATGATCTCCTGCCGGTGACGCAGCTCGAGCGGGTCAAAATAGCTGCTGAACCAGTGCTTGATCGCCGGGTCCGAGGTCCGCTTGAGAACACTGTTTCGGAACCGCGGAAGACCCAGCAGATCGGGGACCTCGAGCACCGTGTGCTGCGAGCTGCGTCCGGCGATGGTGTCCACGTGCCACATCGCCTCGTTTGCCTCGAATAGAGCCATCAGCGCGAAGCGGAAGGCATCCTCCATGCGCGGACCCCAGAAGGCATCGAACTCACGCCGGAACACGCGCAGCGCATTTCCCACGTCCTGGTCGCGGTCCCAGCCCACTCCAACATCCAGCAAGTTGACTCCGAACGGGCGCCTCGGATTGGCGATATCCAGGTACACAACGTCGTCTCGACGCTCCGGTGGCACGAGTCCGAGCGCCGCGGTCGCGAGGTCGCTGTGCGGATCGACCAGGATGATGCAGCGCTTGACCGGGCCCGCCTCCCGTCCACCAGGACCGGTGGTACCCGCGAGCATCAGGTGATGAACGAAGCGGAGCATGAGTGACGACTTACCTCGGCGCGTCTTGGCGATGGCTATCAGGTGCCGGCCCAGCAGTCCGCGCGGCAGCGAGACTGCGATGGAGTGCCCCTGGTGTTCAGACGTGCCTATCCTGCAGCCCTCATCGCCAGGACCGGTCGCGACGGTCGCGGGTAACGGGAGCCGGCGCCGAGCGGTCGTGCGTTCCACAAACGCCACTTCGTCAGCAGCCTGCGGGAGGTGCCACACGCCGGCCAGTTCACGGCTATTCAACAGACTGGGTCGGCCCAGCGGCGCCAGGACCCGCAGGTCAGGTGCCGCCATCTTCAATCGCCTGGGGGCGAAGCTGTTGCCCGCGGCAACGGCGAATGGTCTGTAGGCTGCCGCAAGTCGATCCAGGCGATCCTGCAACTCCGCTCGCTCAATGTGGCCGGGTGCAAGCACCTGCAGCTCCAATTCAGCTCGGCAGGCCTCACGCTTCAGCTTTTCCTAAACCAGCTTCGGATCGTAGAGATTGCTCCGTCCGAAACGCAGATACGCGGCCAGCGCCAGGATCATGGCCGCCAGCAGGCCGCCGATCCCAAGTGCGATCGTCAACCATTCGGCGCGCTGCCATGCACTCCAGGCGTTGAGTCCGACTATGGCTGCGACGCCCAGACCGCAGATCGACACGACACTGCTGAAAGAAGTTCCTCCAGTACCGCGCCCAGCTCGTTCGGCCGAGACGGGGTCTTCCAGAGCCAGGCGCTGGTAGGCGCGGGCCCAGTTGGCGGGTGCAGGTTCGAGCAGGGCCAGCTGGCTGACCACTCGCCAGCCTGGAGGAAGGCCGTGCATGGTGCCAAGCACACCAAGCAAAGGGTCCGTCTGCGCAGCGCCTGCGTCCGCATCCAGGTCGCAGTCCTGGAAGGTTCGAATCGGTAGATACTCAGCGGCGCGCAGTTCCATGACATACTGCACTACT
>JAFAOS010000290.1 GCA_019247515.1 Chloroflexota bacterium
GTGTTACGAGGTCAGTTGGCGCTCGAGTATGTCGTAGAACTCGTCGACGGCCCAGCGTTCGCGCCAGGGGTCGTGGCCACATTTCTCCAGGACGACTATTTGAAAGTCGCGCAAGGTCGCAGTCAGGGGAGTAGCCACGGCGTCTACGGGCGTGGGATCGTACTCCCCGTGGATGGCGACTACCGGGCACTCGATTCGACTCACGATTGGCAGGAGCTCGCCATTGCGGCGGATGGCGGCGGCCTCTGGCCAGACGCCAGCGTAGATCTCGCCTCCGTTTTCGGCGATGCTTGGTACGGGTAGATCGAAGTCGACCGGGATCGAGTCATAGGTGTCGGTGTTCGAAGCCAGTTCACCCAGACGGCCAAGACGCGCGGTTGCCTCTCCAGCATCCGAGGGGCCGTTCAACAGCTCCGCCAGTTCGATGAACTCCTGGCGTGCCTCAGGCGCCAATCTCTGCAATCGGTTCTCGCGCAACAGAGGGACGTACTTCTCGTCGAATGCTGGTGCGCCGATCAGGACCATCTTGCGCACTAGCTGCGGATACTTGGCAGCGACAAAGCAAGCGAGCCACGCGCCCCACGAATGCCCGATCAGCACAACCGGTGGCAAGCACAGCGCTTCCATCGTCAGTCGCAGTTCGCTGACCTGGCCGTCGACCGTGGTCGCACTCTGCATCGGCTCCACGACACCCCTTGAGCGACTCAGCCGCTGGGCGACTGGTCCCATCTCGCCCGCAGCGCCAGGCCCGCCATGGGCAACCACAACGCTGAAGGGCTCAATCCCATGCTTCCTCGCCAGAAATGGCGGTGCTTGGCCCTCGTCAGACATCAACGTCGCGCATGGCCATGCGAACCTCGTCATCGCTCACGCTCATATACCCCACATCATCGCGCAGGCATACGACCAGTTCGTCGACCTGTGGTGTTGTTCGAGATACGGCGAAAATCAGCGCCCGCACTCTTCGATCGCGAATGGTGATTGAACCCGGCGTCTATCGCTTGTGGATCGGGATCTACGCGCTCAACGCACCGATCCGAACGTGGCAAGCCGACGTGCTAAGCCGCGATGCCTCATGTCGCGGAGCGGCACGGTTCAGATCTCGAAGCCATTCAGCAGACAGGATCGGCTCCCCGCCTCAATCGCCTACCTCAAACCATAACCTGGCCAAAATGACCAATTTATGAGTTAAGTTTCATCTAGAGTAGTCACCCTGTTTCCGTCACAATTTGAACTCGTTTTTTGCTTTTTGAGACGTCATCCTAATACTACCTTGTGTCATTGATACATCTGTGACGCCGCCGTGATGTCAATGAGGCTACCGGAGGATTCCGGTCTAGCTGTAGTGTGGCGGTGTGGTCGTGAGCGCGCCGACTGTGGAGTTGGGAGCCGATGTCCTGGAGCGATTACACGACTATGTTGCAGAGTTGGCGGAGGGCTTCGATCGCATCACACGCCACTACTGGGCGGGCGTCTACTTGCAGGGGCTGCTGCTGGACGGCGAGCGCAAGAGCATGCAACCGCTCGCACAGCGGGTCAGCGTGCCAGGCTGGCATGGCGACACGATGCAGGCCTTGCAGCAGTTCATCACCGACAGTACTTGGGACGAACAGGCGGTGCTGTGGGCTTACCGTCACGTGATGCAGCGCTGGCTGGTCGATCGTGCGGGCGTCATCGTGATCGACGCTACGGGCTTTGCCAAGAAGGGCCGCCACTCCGTGGGCGTGGCGCGTCAGTACTCCGGCACGCTGGGCAAGACCGATAACTGTCAGGTAGCGGTCTCGTTGCACTACTGCGCACCGCTCGGCGACTACCCGCTGGCGCTTCGGCTGTACTTGCCGGAGTCGTGGACCAGCCAACCAGAGCGCATGCAGGCGGTGCGGGTCCCACCCGCACACCAAACGGCGCGCACCAAAGAGCAGATCGCGCTCGAGCTGCTGGACCAGGTGCGTTCAGAAGGTCTGCGAAACCAGGCGGTCATCGCCGATGCGGGCTACGGGCTCAGCTTCGAGTTTCGGCGTGGGCTGGAGGAGCGCGGCGAACGGTACGTGGTGGGCGTGCCTGGCAAAGAGGTCGTTGTTCGTGAACCACCCCGTTGGGGCGTGCGACCGGACTCGCACCGTGGCCGGCCACCCGAACGCTGGTATGTTGCCGACCAGACCTCCACGCCCGTGGCCGTCAAACACTTGGCTGAGACGTTGGAACGCACGCCACTGAGCTGGCGCGTGGGGACCAACGGTCAACTCCATGCGGAGTTCGCCTGGCAGCGGGTGTGGCCAGCCCATCGCTGGCAGCACGGCCGGGCCGCCGATGACGTGCCGGACTTCGACGCCGAAGCACGCTGGTTACTGGTGGAATGGCGCAGCGACGGTTCGATCCGCTACGCGCTGTCGAATTTGCCGGCTGGAACGCCGATGGCGCACGCGGTCGAGTTGTGGAAGAGCCGCTGGCACGTCGAGCAGGGCTACCAACAACTCAAAGAGGAGTTGGGCCTGGACCACTTTGAGGGACGCTCGTGGCCGGGCTTCCACCATCACGCCACGATGTGCTTCCTGGCATACGGCTTCTTGCAACTGGAGCAACTCCGCGCCACACCTCCGACTCCGAAGGTCGTGGTAAAGGAGCCTGCCCGCCCTTTCCGCACATAGGTCCCGATCCACCCACACCCCGGCATCGACCGACGTTGCCTGCGATTCGGCGTGCCCTGCAACCCTTGCTGGCATGTCCGTGTCCCTTGGATTGCCCGTGGTGCACGGCTCAGTTCGCCTATACCTCCGGCTTCACGTAACGACCTAACAAAGTAGTCCTAAGGCCGAGCACCGAATCAGGCTCTTCCGAATGCAAGGTAAGTTCAGTTACCGTGTGATCGCGAAGCGCCGAGACGTCGCTGTCCCGCGCCTGGACACGGTCCACGTGGTGAACAAGCAACCTGACCGGGTACCGACGCCAAGTGCTCCGCCCGATGTGACGGTGCCATCGCTGCCCAAGGTGCAGTCTCGATCTCCACAGGCGCGGTAAGACCGATCAGCAACTGACCCGAGTGACCCTCGGGCCTGCCGTCTCCTACGGACCCGTCGTGCAGCCCAAGGTCGCCCGGCGAGTTGCCAGGCCAGACTGTCCGTGTTCAATATGTAGCGTCGATTACGCCCGCTTCCTTGCAGTGTTAAGTCGGCGGGCGCGATGAGCTGCCGCAGGGGGTGATCGTCCCAGCGTATGGCACTTGTGAGCCGGCGCGCCAGCTCGCCAAGTCGGGTGGCGCCACACGCCGCGAGCTGGGGAGAGCGGCCTCGGGCGAGGTCGAGTGCCGCGACCAGGGTTTGGCCAAATACCGATGTGTGGCATTTGTCCAACGGCGAGACAGTACACCAAGCTGGCCAGCCCGGAGCGGCGTCACCTGGCTGATCGCGTCACCTGGTAGACGTGCTGATGTAGCCACGTTCGGGTGCTACTGCACCGCGCGGTCACCGCGGTGCACGCTGGGTGCGACCGCGGCGAGCGCGAACGGGAATCGGAGCGTCCTCAGGGCCAGACGTCGATCGATTCGACGTATGGCTTCTCGCCCGAGCCAGCGAAGAGCGCGGTGTGGCCGGTCTGGGAGTCAAACATCTTGAACCCGGAGCCTAGCGGCGGGAGGATCTGGGCATCCAACTGGATGCGCATGCCATGCACCATCTGCTCGAGATTTTGCTTGCGGTACTGGTACATCGGGCTGGTCGCGGCGCGCGGTGGGTAGGCGTGGCTGGGGCCAGGCAGCACCAGCTCACCATCCTTGGTGCGCAAGCGCGAGGCGTCACCGTCCCAGTTGTTGTAGCCGCCGTTGAAGAGCGCGTTATCCTCGGCCTCCAGGTACAGGACCTCCTGGGCACTGAGCATGCTCTGGGGGTCGACGCCGACTGGGTCGACCAGCAACCAGCTCGTGTCGGGCTCGGCGGGCAGGTCGAAGCTGCGAGTGGAGTCGACCGTGGGCCTGGTTGGGTCGGACGGGCTCCAGTTGAAGACCATGACCTCGTTGTGGCCGGTCAGATAGTTGCGGAGGATGATCCCGGGCCATCCGGGCTCACGTACGGGTTGCCACTGATGCGCCAGTTGGTGTCCACGCCTTTGGTCAGGTCGCTGTTGGTCGCTACGCTGGTGCCGTTCATCAGGAAGACGTCGTTCTCTGCCCGATATGGGTTGTCCCAGACGATGTCAACCTGGCCGTCCCCATTGAGATCGCTGGCCGCCTCCAGTTGAAAGTCCGGAGCGGCGAGTGGCAGGGCGACGGTGTTGACAAGGCTGGCGGCGTTCATCAGCCACAGCTGAACCTCGTGGGTCTGGTAATTCCTCCAGACCGGGTCCGTCTGGCCGTCGCCGTCAAAGTCTGCCGCCGCGCTGAGCACCCAGTTGGTGTCGGCCATGGGCCAGCACGACGGTATCGACCTGGTTGATGCCGTTCATCAGCCAGACCTGGTTCTCGCCGGTG
>JAFAOS010000307.1 GCA_019247515.1 Chloroflexota bacterium
CTAATTCGATACTCACGGCCTCACCCAGCAGACGCTCCGCTTGAGTGGGCTGCCCCTGTTCGAGCGCCACCCAGCCGAGTCCCAGGAGATTGTGCGCGACACCCTGTTTTCGGTCGAGCGCGCGCTCGATTGCCAGCGCTCCCTCGAAGGACCCGCCTGCCGCACCATAATCGCCCTGGGCGATTCCAACGTAGCCGAGTCCCCACAACTCCTGAGCGATGCCCCACTGGTCGCCGATTTCGCGCCACAAGGCCAGAGCGTCTTGTAGCAACTGGTGAGCAGCCGGCCACTCATGTTCGCGCCACGCGATATAACCGAGGTGATCCAAGCCCATTGCCTGCATCCAGCGATCGCCAAGTTCGATAGCCCGCTGCAGGCTGTACTCGAGGTGCTGGCGCGCCCCGGCTATGTCGCCACGGTCGATGGCGACGGCGCCAAGCCCGCCGCGCGCAATAGCGGCCAGAGCGCGATCGCCGAGTTTCCTCTCCGATTTCCAGCGCTTCGGCCAGCCGGTTGCCCGCGTCGGAGAGATCCCCCTGGATACGAGCAAGCATGCCTTCTGTGACGAGTGCCTTGCCGCGGGCGATGCTTCGCTTGATGGCGCTCGGCAGCGCCAGGACTCGCTGCGACTGGACATCGACCACGTGTTTCCCAAGGCATGGTGCGAGAGTAATAATGTGGACCCAGCGTAGCGGGAAAGCATCGTGAACAAGACCGCAATTTCCGCGGCGACGAACCGGCGTATCGGCGGGTCGCCCAAGGAATACATGGCAACGGTGTCCCAGAAAGCCGGGGTTTCCGACAGCGACATTGACAACCTCATCGCCACCCACCTGATCAATCTGATTCACCTTCGGACCGCTAACCTGCCGGGCTATTTCAGGGAGCGCTCCGAGGCGCTGCTGGTCCTCATCTCCAATGCAATGGGTAAAGAGGCCATTCGGTGCGAGGACACTTCTGGTGAGGGCGACGCAGCGGCGTTCATTACAGAACCGCCGATCTGGACACGGATCTGGTGCTGAGCGGCCGCCACCTGAGATGGCGCTGTATGCGCGCGCTGTACGCACGCATCTCGGACAGGAGCGGTTCGTCGACCCTTGCGTGGCTGGGCGGGGTCCTTGCCCGGGGCGGGCCATACTCGAGACCCCTCAGCGACGTGCACCTGTGCGCCAGAACGCGCTGATCAGGTTCAGCCAGACCTTCATACATCCATGACATAGCGCACGGTCCACGTCGAGGGCACAGTGAGCTATCCGTGAGCCACCCCCTTCATAACCTGCTATGAGGCTGCTCTTCGGCCTATGAAGCTCGGCTAGAGGGCAGGATAAGTAGTGTGAATTCGTACTGGGAGGACAACATGACGACAACTGACGAGACGCAAGCACAGGATCAGGATCGCCCCCAACCAATGGGGGTGCGGCCACGCGCGACGGACCTCATTACCCCGCAGGGCAAAACGACGATAGCCGACGTGGTCGTGTCGAGGATTGCCGGTATTGCCGCAAGGGAGGTGGAGGGGGTGCATGAGCTAGTCGCGCAAGGCGTGGGTGGCGCAGTGGGCGGGCTGGCCCAGCGAGTGACTCGGGCCGATACACGCTCGCAAGGAGTGAATGTCGAGGTCGGGGCACGCGAAGCCGCGATCGACCTTCGCCTGACTGTTGAATACGGAGTCAGCATCCCGCAGGTGGCTGAGGGAGTGCGCCGCAACATCATGAGCCGCCTGGAATCCATGACCGGCCTGATCGTCAAAGAGGTCAACATCGATGTTACTGATCTGTACTTTCCCGAGGACGAGGTACACGCGCAGCCGCCTGAGCGGCGTGTCGAGTAAGCGCAACTGAAGGGCTGATGAGCAGCGCCTCGGGGTTTGTGAGCGAGGTGAACCTCGCCCGAGCCGTTGTCGTCGCGGTCCGCGCTATACCCGGCGTCGTCGATGTCAGTCCAGGGCTGTTTGCGGAGGCGGCAACGTATGGTCCGGGTGAAAGAGTAACGGGCGTCGTGGTCAGTCGGGTTGGAGGCGCACTCGACATACAAGTGCACGTCTGCGCGCGTTATACAGACTCGCTCGTCTTACCTGAGTTGGCAGCACGGGTACGGATCGCAGTACGCCAGTCGGTCGAGGCTTTGGGTGCGGGACCGCTCGCGCTTATCGGCGTCGCATTCGACGATGTTTGCGTCGAGGGGGAGCTGAGCGCGTGACGGTGTTCAATCGAGTGCTTATCATCCTGCTGGCTATAGTTCTGCTCGTTGCGACTGGCGCCGTTCTGTTGACCACGCTGGGCGTAAGCCAACCGGCACAGCTGGCACCCGCCCCCTGGTTCGCGGATCGCCTGGTTCCGTTCACGCAGCTTGACCCAATGCTGTTTGACTGGACGGTCGGTGCCAGCGCCGTGCTCTTTCTGGTGAGCCTGGCGCTGCTGGTCATCGAGCTGCGTCCGGAACGGCGCGCGGCTCCACGGATCACGTTGAAGCAGGATGGGCTCGGACGGGTTACGGTGGCGCGCGATGGTGTACGCGAACTCTCAGACCGCGAAGCCGGTCGGATTGCTGGGGTGATGAGTGCCCGCTCTCAGGTCGAAGAGGCTCCGACTGGGCTTCGGATCCAGTGTCGCATCTCCGTTGACCCGGCCCGAAGCGTCCCAGAGATGAGCCAGGAACTGCAGGAGCGCCTCAAAGCAGTCGTCGAGCATCACTTGGGGCTGCCTGTGGCACAGGTGTCTGTGGACGCGCAGGTCGCCCCACTCCCGAGCGACCGACGCCCGCACCGTCGTGTGCAATAGACGAGAGTAAGGAGCAAGCTGACCGTGCTGAGACTTACCGAGCTTACGCGTGCCGCCAGCCCTGTGGTCGCCACGGTAGCGGCCGTGCTGCTGATAATTGTCGGCATCCTGGTTATCATCTATCCGCCTCTCGTTGCGTGGTTGGCTGGTATAGGTCTGGTACTGGTGGGCGTTGCTGTGCTGGCGTCACTGTTCATTCCGAGTGACAGAATCGATTCATAGCGACTGCGCCGCCGACGGTGAGGTCACCGCAGCCCGGACGACGACGCTGACTGAAACTGCAACTCCGACACGGACGCCCAGCGCGCCCGCCGGCCATCAAACGGCCCGAGCCACGCCCGCGCGTCGAATCGGACTGCGACAGCGGACGCTGGCCGCCAGCCATCGAAATGCGCCAGTTGCTCCAGCCAGGGCTCCTGGGGAGCCCACTCCGCCGGTTGGGGATCGTAGGTCCAACGACGACCGGGCCCCACACCGGAGCCAGCGTGTGCGCATCGATGGCATTAATCTTGTTCTTGGCGGGTGGCAACGCCTGTGCGGGGCATGGTCGTTGTGTTGCGTCAACACCATTGTCACGCGCCGGTGCGACCGGAACGTCTAGCTGATCCGAGTAGCGAAACGCGTTGACGATCGTCCAGATGAATTGTCCGTCGAGTACGACGCAATCTCCTGCCGCGGAGGTTCGACGGCGGTGGCGTGTAGCCATTCAGCCCGTCACAGCGCGTGGCCAACTCCACCCACGCGCGCGTGCTGCCCGTTACCTGCAAGGTAATGGCGCAGCAGCGTACAAGCGCGTAGTGTGAATGCCAGGATGACCAGTGTTTCTCCGCCCCAAGCCGTTGGCGAGCTTTTGCGTGAATGGCGAGAACGTCGGCGACTAACTCAACTGGAGCTTGCCTTGGAGGCCGAGGTCTCGACCCGACACCTCAGCTTCGTGGAGACCGGGCGGGCTACCCCCAGCCGAGAAATGATTCTGCACCTCGCCGAGCAGCTCGAAGTGCCGCTGCGTGAGCGGAATCAGCTTCTGCTGGCCGGCGGATACGCGCCAGTGTATGCGCAAGCGGGCCTGGACTCGCCAGAGCTCAGGTCGGTCCGCGCCGCGGTACATGACGTGCTCACCGCGCATGAGCCCAATCCAGCGATTGTCGTTGACCGCCACTGGAACCTGGTGGATGCGAACTCCGCGGTGGCGCTATTCATGCACGGCGTTGCGACGGAGCAGCGAACATCACCAATCAATGTGATGCGGCTGAGCTTGCACCCACGCGGGGCCGCGCCACACATCATCAATCTTGCGCAATGGCGTGCGCACCTGCTGTCCAGGCTGCGCCGCGAAATCGCCCAGACCGCCGACCCGGAGTTGGTGGCTCTGTACACGGAAGTCCGCGGGTACCAGCCGGACTTTGACGCCACCAATCTGGAGACGCCACTTGCGGGCGAAGTGGTGATCCCACTCCGCTTCCGCATCGGCGACCAGGAACTGGTGTTCTTCAGTATGGTGGCTGCCTTCGGCACCCCGCTGGACATCACTGTCGACGAGCTGGCGCTCGAACTGTTCTTTCCAGCCGATCCTGCAACGGCCGCGTTCCTAGCCAGCCAGCGCACCTGACGGTACTTTGTCAAGGAAACCGTAGACGTCGCGGACTCGGCCATCGTTGAGAATTGCGACGTCGAAACCAATCACAACCGGTTCCTCGATGCCGGGTGCACTAAGGTGCCAGGTGAAGCGTGCCTGGTCATGGTGGGCATCGATTGGACCGCCGAGGCTGAACCGCAAACCCGCAAACTGTGCCTGCGCGGCTGCGACGAGCTGATCGATGGCATCGTGTCCGCGCACCGCGGCTAGTGGATCAGAATACCCCGCATCCTCGGTGAAGACTTTTCCAATGAGCTCGCGGCGGCGCGCCGGATCAGTCGCATTCCATACGTCGATATACCGCTCGATAACGCGTTGCACGTCTGTCATGTCCACAGCATGACCGACGTGTGACGGCCGGTCGATTACGCGCGAGGTAATCGACCGCGTGCCGCGCCGGCGGCATAGTGACAGCATGCAACTAGTCCACAAGCCGCGAACAATTTCAGGCTGGTCGCGTTTCTACCTGCGTGTCTTCAGGACCGTGGTTGTGGCATCGTGCGTCGCATTCGCCGCGTCTGGATGGATCGCCCACATCCAGTGGCTAGTGGCAGCCGGCGTAACCATCGGTCTGGGCGAGTTCGTCGAATGCACGTTTTACCTGATGGTGCTGAACTGGGGCGAGCGCTCGCGACGAATCGACATCTGAGCGACCGTCCCACTGACCCGGGCGCGCCGCCGGCCTGTCCTGCCCAAGCACCGCCGAGGCGCGATCGATGATGAAGGTGGCTACTGGTAGTCCGTCGGTTGGACCAGGACTGCGGACTATTCGGCGAGTCCGTCCCAGCTCCAGTGCGGGATCCTCAGACCTTCAGGCACGTCGTCCGCCGAGTCGTGATACCGCGCCATCGTGGTCGTCGTTGCCCAGACGAAATAGTTGTGCAAGGCAGAGCGGAGTCGCTCGTCGGCGGCGAAGCCGGCATCCACCAGCGCACCTGCGCCAATCGTCGAAGCAGGCAGCTGCGCGCTGGTCCATCTCCTCATGGGGACCATTGCCACTGTGCACACGCACAACCTCGGTCTCACCGCCATACGCACGCGTGTACATGGGAGCTCCACCCAGTGCCTCGGCCCAGTACGCCGCCAGCCGCTCGGTATGCGCTGGCTGAAACCCGTGGCTGAAGGCGTGACTGACCACTTCGTCGTTCAGCACACTCCTGTGCCAGGCGTTCGCCAATCGCAGGATGCCCCGCTCGCCGCCGCAGGCTTCCTAAATCGTCGGCATTTGCAACGAATGATAACGACCAACTGGTAGCCTGCATGGCGTGCCACATCGTCGGTTTCGCTTCGGTGTCAGCGGCCGCGGCGACACGCTCGCGCGGTGGCGAGATTTCGCTCGCAAAGCCGAGGACCTCGGCTATTCGACACTGCTCCTCCCTGACCATTTTGGCCCGCAGCTCGCACCGCTAATTGCGCTCGGTGTTGCCGCCCAGGCGACCCGAACGCTGCGTTTCGGAACGCTCGTGCTCGACAACGATTTCCGTCATCCCGCCGTCTTGGCGAAGGAAGCCGCAACGCTCGACCTGCTCAGTGATGGGCGGTTCGAGCTGGGCGTCGGGACGGGCTCGAGGCCGGAAGACAATGAGCAAAGCGGCATCCCGCTGGACCCGCCGGGTGTGCGTTACGAGCGTATCGTCGAGACCATCCGCATTGTGAAATCCTTCTTCGCCGAGGATATCGTGACGTACGACGGCAAGCATTACCAGGTGAGCGGGTTACGCGGGTACCCAAAACCGGTGCAGGAGCCTCATCCGCCGCTACTCATGGGTGCGAGCGGCCCGCGCATGTTGCGCCTGGCAGCGAAGGAGGCGGACATCATTGGAGTCATGGGGCCAGATGAATCCGCTGGCGAGCGTATGGCGCTGGTTCGTGACGCTGCCGGCGATCGCTATGCGCAATTGGAATTCAACGCGCTGTACCTGCGAGTGCAGGTGGATGGAAACCCGACCACGGGCGTTCCAGAGTTTTCGAGCATGTCCGGCCTGGTCGGTTCAAAGTCAGAAATCGTCGAATATCTCCAGCGGCGACGCGACACGCTCGAGGTCTCGTATATCGTCGTGATCGGCACCGCCATCGACGCCTTCGCACCTGTAGTCGCGGAACTGGCCGGAACATAACAGTGGAGATTCGCGTTTGCCACGCGCTCGTTCAACTCCGCCCTGTTGCAAGTCCACCGCGGCGATCAAGAGCTATTAAAAGAGACTCGTTAAATAGGCTGCTGATGGACTACCGGAGAGGCCGTCTCCGGTGACACACTGGGAACATGCCCCCACAACAAGTGAGTCAGGCTGAACGGGCGAGTTCGACGCAACGACGGCCTCGGCCACGTCGCGATTTGAAGGCGATGGAAGAGCGACGCATGCGCGGCTGACCTGTTTCGGAAGGGAGTAATCCCGGCAGAGGTCGCCCGTCAGTTAGGCGTAAGTCATCGAGTCGTCTCGGACTGGCGCAAGGTGTGGCGACAGGGTGGCCGTGCGGCTTTGCGCGGGAAGGGACGCGCCGGACGGCCGCGCAAGCTCAGCCCTGCACAACTGAGGAAGGTAGAGAAGGCGCTGAAGAAGGGTGCCGAGGCCAATGGCTACACCGGTGACCTGTGGACGTTGCCACGCGCGGCGAAGGTCATCGAGCAGGTGACTGGCGTGTCCTACCACCCTGGCTATGTCTGGTATCTCTTGCGAAAGCAACTGGGCTGGAGTTGGCAACGGCCGTCGCGGCGTGCGACGGAACGTGATGACAAAGCCATCGAGCAGTGGGTCAAGGAGCGCTGGCCGCAACTGAAAAAAGAGCCCGGCGCCAGCACGCGCTGATCGTGTTCGAGGACGAGTCGGGCGTCTCACTGTTGCCCTCGGTCCACGCCACCTGGGCACCCAGAGGCCACACACCGGTGCTGCGCCACCCGTTTTTTAACTGGAAACGGCTGTCGCTGGCCGCGGCGTTGGTCTACGAACCCGACGGCAGTGACGCTCATCTCGTCTTTGAGCTGCGTCCTGGCGCCTACAACGGCGAATTGTTGATCGAGTTCCTCACGGATCTGCATGAGCTCGAGCCCGGCCGCAGGCTATTGCTGCTGTGGGATGGCCTCCCGGCCCATCGCAGCCGGTGCATGACCGATTGGATCAAGGACCAACGCGCGTGGCTGTCCGTTGAACGCCTGCCCGGCTATGCGCCGGAGCTCAATCCAACCGAGCGAGTATTCGGCAACCTCAAGTCCTGTGAGCTTGCCAACCTCTGTCGTGACACAATCGCGGACGTTCAGGCAGTCGCCGAAGATGGTCTGGATCGTATCGGCACCGACGCCGAACTCTGCTTCGCCTTTCTGCGTCACGCGGGTTTACAACTTTGACTGAATGCCGCCGGCAATTACACGATCCTCTTTTAGCTCTTGTTGCCGAGGGGCGTGATGCGTCAATAGAGGATCCGACCAAAGACGCGGAGGTTGCCTCATAATTTTCCGACCGAACGGGGTGGGAGATGATCGGCTGAACTGCGCGGGCGGCAAGTGTGCGTTGCGCGGATTCGAGCTTCCAGTTTGAGCCGGAGTGGGTTGACCGCTGCCCAGCGGAGGGTCAGCTGGCGTTCGGTTTTGCGCGGCAGAACACCAGTGGCCAGCAGTCGACGGTACGGCGTTTGAACCTCGTCGTAGCGTCGCGTGATCCGAGCACCACGGCGCACCTTTTCACTCAGCTTGCGCACGGGATGCAGGAAGTTCACGTAGTCTCGGCTCAACTCGTGGACCCGCTCCAGAGCTGCCAGCGCTGGCGTTTCGAGACGCTGATAGCCCACCAGGCGGCGGACCACGGCCCAGTTCTTTTGCTCGACAAAACAGCTGTCGTTCTTGTGGTAGGGACGGCTGCGGGTGAACGTGATGCGCTGGGCGGCGCAGTACTCCACCAACGGCGCGTTCAGGAACTCGCTGCCGCTGTCGGAGTCCAGTCCCAGAATCCTGAACGGCAGTCCTTCGTGCGGTCTGTTGAGCGCCGCCAGCACGGTCTGAGCGCGTTTGTCGCGCAGGCCGCCGGGTCGGCAAAATTTTGAGGCAACGCGCCCCTGGTCTCAGATCATATGTTCTATGCCCAGCGAGCGCAATGGGCCTTGACACGGACCTGAGCCGAGCTTACTTTGCACCCCTCGGGCCATTTTCTGCGGTCGTACAAAGCGGCGACCGCACACGGGTGGAGGGCCTGTTCATTCCAGAGCGCAGCGAAGGGGAACGCAATGACTGCCCAGACGATTCGAGCGCAAGCTCAGCAGCCGTTACCCGCACAGATGTACGACATGCTCAATGCCCACATGCTCGTGCAGGCGCTGCACGTGGCGGCAAGCCTGAGCATCGCTGATTTCCTGGCCGACGGATCGAAGACGGTTGAAGAGTTGGCGCAAGCGAGTTCGTCGGACCGCGCCTCGCTTTATAGGCTGCTTCGAATGTTGGCAGGTGCAGGCGTCTTCGCCGAAGAGGCGTCTGGGCGATTCACACTGACCCCGCTCGGCTCCACACTGAGGACGGATACGCCCGACTCGGTTCGCGACTGGGCTCTTTTCATCGCTGCACCGCCTGTGTGGGCTGCCTGGAGCAACCTTTTGCACAGCATTCAAACCGGAGAATCCGCATTTGAGCACACGTTTGGCATGCGCCTGTTCAGTTACATGACCGACCACGCGGAACTTGGTGCGGCCTACAACAACTGGATGGCCAAACAATCGGCCTTGCAGAACGGAGCCGTTCTGGCAAGCTACGATTTCTCGGGACAACCCAAAGTTGTCGATGTTGGAGGCGGGCAAGGGGCCACCCTCGCGGCAATTCTGGAAGCCAACCCGGAGGCCAGGGGAGTTCTGTTCGACCTTCCGCAAGTGGTTAGCGACGTGACGTTTCCCGAGAGCGTCGCCAAGCGCAGCGAAGTTGTCGGCGGCGACATGCTCGAATCACTGCCCGCCGGTGGTGATGTTTACATCCTGAAACGGATTCTCATGGACTGGAGCGACGACATCGCCGCTAGAGCACTGAGGAACTGTCGCGATGCAATGACGGAGTCGGGCAAAGTGCTGGTTATTGAGCCCATCGTCGCCGAAAGTAATGAACCAGGCGTAAGCAGGTTTCTGGATATGACGATGCTGGTAATGCAGGGCGGAGGCCGCGTCCGGACCCAGGACGAGCACCGTGTGCTGTTCGAGGCTGCGGGCTTACAGCTCACTCGCATCATTCCAACCGCGTCACCGCTGCGCCTTGTCGAAGGCGCGCGTCGCATCTGAGTCATTAGGTCATCACAGTGAGTAGCGCCATGATGGGCGAGCCATGTTATGTGGCTTGGTGAGCCTGACACTTAACGCGAGGCTGACACCGGCGCTTGTTGCTTGACGAAAATGACACTTGACAGTGGGAGACCTAACACCATTTCCGTCTGGCCCGTTTCGCCAGGCACATGCAGCGCGACGTGCTCTTTTGACGTGATTGCGCACGCCTGGCCAGAGCAGACGCCGATTCCGTAGCGCTGGCAGCACGCCGCGGTACCAGCGTGGCGTGCCCGTCCCGCCAACCCTCGTCAACGAGGTGGACGACACCCTCCTTGATTTCTTGGTGGTGATTACTGCCCAGTTGAATGCCATCTCAGCTTGCGATTTAACCCCGCAGGGTAGGTGAGGACGATTCCGGGACGCGGACCGGTTTCGCCCGGTAGGGTCTGGCATGATCGAGCCGGCTACCTTCAACACACTGCGGCAGTTTCGAGCCGCGGCGTATGATCGCTTTGGTCTGCGTCGCGACGCACTCTTCGAGTTGCTGGATGCGGCAACAGTAGCTGGCGTTGTGCCGTCGCTGGCCTACTTGAGCCTCCCACCGGTGCATCGACGCCGGTGGGGGAGTCTGTATGACGCACTGGCGGCCGGCGACATCGATGCTCCGGCGTTGCGCGAACTGATCGCCCGCTATCCGCTGGATGACGGACAGCCCATGTTTGCTTTGGACACCAGCGTCTGGCCGCGCGACGACGCGGAGACCAGTCCGGCACGCGGACATTACTTCTCGTCCGGTCGACAGTCGGCCGGCAAGCCGATCGTGACTGGCTGGTCATATGCCTGGTTGGCGCAACTGAGCTTTACGCACGACAGCTGGACTGCGCCACTCGATGTGCAGCGTGTGCCAGCGGGTGGCAGCAGCCATGCGGTGGCCGCCGCCCAGATCTCGGAGCTTCTGGAGCATCTGCCTGCCCATGGACCAGTCCCCATGTGTGTCTTCGACGCCGGCTATGATCCAGAAGCGCTCTCTCGCGAACTCGGGGAGCTGGATGAGCAGCACGTCGCCGTGCTGGTGCGACTGCGGAGCGACCGCTGCTTCTACGCCGATCCGCCGCCAGCCATCAGCACGAAAGTGGGGCGACCACGGCGGCACGGCCACAAGTTCACGTGTGCCGATGAGCGCTTCTCTATCGGCGGCTGGACCTTCGACACGGCAGGTAACCCAGGCGTCACGACCGGGTTTGCTCCAACCGGCCCGGTGCCGCATATCGATGCGCACGCCCTCGCGATCAGCGCTGAGCAGGAGTTTCCCCTGCCGGCAATCACGCTTCAAGCCAATCCGGATCCTGGTCGAGTGAACATCGATACCTGGTTCTGGGTGTCTGGTTACAACGGCGGCATTCTCACGCACTCGAAGACGCAGCACGCCAGTCATCGGGAGTGCCGGCTTCTGGATGGCGTTCCTGACTGCCGCACGGTGGACGACTCCGTGACGGTGGTCGTTCATCTCACGCCAAAGCACTACGAGTGGACATTTGGCGACGACAGAGACAACTCGGCCAGCTTTCCTGACAACACGGGCCTTGGTCGGGCGTACACCGACCCGGATCCGCGCGACGCGTCACCCGTCGCGCACGCCTACCACTGGTCGTCTATCAACTACATCAACCAGGGCGGATATCCGGTCACGCTCACTGTCGATTGGTCGGCACAGTTCAGTGCGAATGGTGGTGGCTTCCAAGGCATCCCCGACGTAATGCACACGTTTGAAGGTCGCCAGCAGGTCCGTCAGATCCAGTCCGTCGTCTCGCACTAGTCCACACCACAGAGGAGCAGTATGAAAGGCAAGCCTCCGTCGGGGGCGAGTCCGGCCGGTGCCGTCTCGCTCCGCGTCCTCATTCCATTTCTGATCCTGTTTGGTGCCGGGCTGTATGAGGTCGTCGGATTGCCGCATGGACCGACTTCGGGCCTTGAAATGCCGGACCTAGCCTCGGTCGAAGCGATGCTGCAAAGCTCGCGGCCGCCGCTGGACGGGGCAATCTACGTCACCGGAATGTTGGGCTGGCTTGTGTGGGGCTGGCTGGTCCGCAGCCTGTTTCTGCAGCTTGGTGCCGTTGTTGCCGAGCGCCTTGCCGGTGGTACGGTGTTCGTCAAGCGCGCGCACGGAATCGCCGACCTGCTGAGTGCACCTGTGGTCCGTCAGGCGGTCCAGGCGTCCGTCGCAGGGGGGATGGTTGTCAGGGTCGCGCTCGCGGGGGTACCCGTGGCCGCGGCGGCTCCGACTGGGACGACCGCCTTCATCGTCGACAACACCCCCGCAGGTGCTCCGTGGACCTCTGGTGACCGCCACTTCTGGGATGCATCTGAGGATCCAGTTGTCGATGCTCCTCCAGGCAGCATCGTCTACACGGTGCAGCGGGGGGATAATCTGGTCAGAATCGCCGAGCGTTTCTACGACGATGGTGATAAGTGGCAGTTGGTGTATGAAGCTAACCAGGGTCGGAGCATGGCGGACGGCCGTACATTCGACCGAGCTGGGGTAATCCAACCGGGTTGGCAACTGATTGTGCCGGACCCGACAGGGGCGATCGAGACGGGTGCCGACGGCCAGCGCTGGTATACGGTTCGACAAGGCGACAGCCTGGCGGCTATCAGCGCCCGCCTGCTCGGTAACGAGCAGCATTGGCCGGAACTGTTCGCGGCGAATCAGGGCGTGCGACTTGACGATCGGCGCGTGCTGCGTGACCCGGGCCTCATCTGGCCCGGGATGGTGTTGCGTATCCCTGAATTGGACGTTCAGCCCTCGACGCAACCACAGAGCGCGTCCGAGTCGAACACTCAAGAAACGGTGGGAACCTCCGCCACGCAAGCCGCGTCGCCAACCGCCTCGGTGTTGGTCGTCGTGCCCGCCGTCCCCTCGGCTGCTTCGACCCCAACACCAACCGTAGTTGAAGCGAGCGAAAATCCCGCACCGATTCGAGTCGTCAGTTTCACCAGCGTCGACCCGACTGGTATCGCGACCACCACTCCAGACCGAACGGACGCATCGAAGTCGCCGCGGCTGGTGCCCCCGGCCGTGGGCGCAGGAGCCGGCGGGGCCGCAGCAATAGCGGCCGTGGCGGGCACCGCGCTGGTACTGCGACGCCGTCATCGGAGACCAGGCCGTACGCAACCGGAAAGTGACATCGCGGTGAACGCCGGATACGCGGAGGCCGAACCAATCGACGAGTTCAGCTCCGGCACGGGGACCGACGATCTGAGCCTTGCCATCGCAATCGCGGAGCGCCTCTCCCGCGAGGTTGCCGAAGTGTTGTCGTGCAATAGCCCGGACCCAGCAGAGCTACCACTCGATGGAGCGATGCTGGCCGCAGTGCGTCATGGTCGTTCGTCGACAACTCTGCTGTCGAGGGCGTCCCGATGGCAGCGCGGCATCAAGTGATTGAGGCATTGCCCGAGGCGGCTACGCGAGCGTTTGGATCCAGGTCGGACGTCGAAGGCATCATGTCGGTAGATGGCGACGTGCTGGTGCGGCTAACCGGAGTAGTTGACACGGTTTCGAATATCAGTACCGATACGCCGATGAGTGCGCGCCAGGCTTGGTCCGTGCCGTCAACGCTGCTGCGTATGGGTTTGCTTGCCGACCGCCAGGTGTTCGCTGCCAGCTGGGAGGCGCTCAGCCACATGCTTGTGGCCGCCCCGTCAGGACGAGGGGCGGAAGTCGTTCTCGAGGCGTTGCTGGCTTCGCTCATTGCGCGACGACCTCCCGCGGAGCTCGGCCTGGTCGTGATCGGACGTCCGCATTCCCTACCGGACGAGTTGCTCGGTATTCCACATTTGCTGGAGCCGCCGGTCGACCCGAATGATGAAGCCGCGGCCATGGCGCTTATCCAGCTCGTCCGTCGCGAAATGCACGACCGCATGTCCACCGGCCGCACTGACCAGCCGGACATCGTGGTGGTTGTCCCTGAGTTGACAGACTTGAGCGCGGAGCACCGTGCACAACTGAGTGCTGTCATGCTGCATGGTCCGCGGTACGGTGTGCGGGTTCTGGCCGCGACCGAACAAAGGGCAGTTGACCTGGTTCGCGACTGTCCGCTGCTACCTGAGTTTGGGACGCGACTTGTTCTGCGCACGGCAGACGAAGAGGAAAGTATGGCCCTGTTAGGGTCGGGCGACGCCACGGAGCTCGGTACGGGCGGCCACATGCTCGTGCGTCTCGAGGGACGCGTTCCTCTCCAGGCGCTCGCGTATCGAGTGGCGCCAGACCGGTTGGCCCGCCTCGCGACGCTCATCCGAGAGCATGCGGGTCCAAGTGACTGGTGGATGCCGCAAGGAGCGGAGCAAAACTCGCCTGAAAGCTCAGGCGCTGACGTTGAAACGCAGGGGGACGCTCCTGAGGAGGATGCGGGTCCCCTGGAGGCGTGTACAGAGCGGTCTGATCTGGTCGCAGTTTGCGTAGAGGATGAGGGCGGTGAGAACACGGGCGAATTCTTCGACGGCGTGCCAGAGCTCGACGGGGTCGCTGGTGCGGGGGAGATCCAGAGTGAGCTACCGCTGGAGGTTGAAACCGAAGTCGAGCGCTCCGAGTCGATCGAGATGAGCGCACCCCCGAACGGCAACCCCGACGTGATTGAGCAGCAAGTCACAATAACTTCAGCACCGAGCTCCAATCACCGATCCAATGGAACGGCGGCACTCGCCGCATCATGTCCAAAATTGCAGGCTCGTTTCCTCGGCGCGCGTGAGCTTCTGTACGACGGGAAGATCGTGTGGCCGGTCGCCGGCGTGCCGGATGAAGCGGCGATGGAGTTGTTAGTTTTCTTGGGCGTTGAAGACCCGGCCGGCGTTCGTGCCGACCTGCTGAGCGACAGCTTGTGGGAGGAAGACGACGAAGACGATGAAGACCGGTCCTACCGGCTGCCTAAACGGCGCTATCGTCTACGGCGCGCTCTGAAACGCCTTATCCCGGGCTGGCAGGGCGACCCGATCGCCCGGATGGACAAACAAACGCCCATCTACCGGTTAGATGCGAACGTGATCGAGACTGACGTGCCGGTGGGGCTCGAAAACGGCGAATCAGCTTGACGGGTCCGGACAGGAAATCAAGTTCAAAATGTGACGAAAAGAGGGTGACTACTTAAGGGTGAAACTTAACTGATAAATTGGCCGTTCTGGCCAGGTTATGGTTTCAAGGTTGAGTCGACCGGTCGAGGTTAGATGACCGACACCGGGCGACGTCGCAAGTCCCCTCACGGCCTACGAACCGCGGCCGTGGCTCTGGTTAGTGCCATGTTCAGGTCACGCTGTATTGAGGCGTTTCGTCGATTTCGGTGAAGACGGTGTGCATGCTGTCAATGCCGCTGATGGTGAACCCATCACAACCGGCCGAGATCCGAAGAGCGCTCAAAGCATCTTGCGCATGTGTACGTCCTCGGGTTCGAGTTCGAACAGCTCGGTCAACGGATCCGCCATGGGCTGAAAACCTCGACCGAGGTAGAACCGCACGGTGTTCTCCGATGGGGTCGCTGAGACGACCATATCGGAGTCGCCGGCGGTGCGGGCGATCTGCTCGAGCTGCTCCGAGGGACGGCTGCCGATAGCCGTCGCACCGAATGGGGCGCTGACGTGGCGGCTGCGCGATCCCGGCCGTAAGGTGTGGCACGGCGACGCCGATTCGGACCAACCGCCCGCTGACGAGCGCACCGATCGCGACCCCGCCGTTTTGTCGAAGTAGTGCTGTAGCTGGTGCACCTTGGCCTCGACAGAGTCTTCGCCGTGACCGTCCGGGTCCCAGGCCGACGCGCTCCAGGTGCCGTGCCGCGCGACGAGTTGCGTGCCATGCTGCTCGTAGAGCACGTTGATGTGTTCGCTACGGTCGATCTCGGCGATCCGCGACAGCTCGGTCCGGCCCAACGTTCGGTACTCCACGGCGCGCTCCTCCGCCTCACGTTGGCACTCATGACGTTTCATGTCCAGCGGCCCGTGGCTCGCTGCGCCGGCATGAGATCGGGGCCGTAAGCCAGAATGCCGGCGGCCGTTGGCTTGGTAAGCGGCGGCGCCGCGTCAAAGTAACATGCGACAGCAAATTGCAGTGAGCCGATCGGCAGCTTGGGGGTCGGCCGAATGACTGTTCAGATGCGAATAGCGCATTGGCGAATTGAGATCACGCTGTCGGTCGACACCCGTGCAGACTGACGCTGGCGCCGCCTACCTGCATGGGGCGAACTCGATGGAGCAGGCCCGGCTCCTGCGCCGCACGGCAGCGAGTTCGGCTGCGTTCCTGCTACCACAGCTGCAACCGGGCTGGGAACTGCTGGATTGCGGTTGCGGTGTCGGCTCGATCACGTGCGACTTCGCCAAAGTGGTTGCACCAGGGCATGCATTCGGGCTAGACACGCAAGGCGCGCAGATCGAGCGCGCTCGGCGACTGGCGGTGGAGCGTGGCGCGCAGAACGTCAACTTTGACATAGGCTCCGTGTACGACCTGCCCTATCCAGACGGCAAGTTCGATGCGGTGTTTGCCAATACGCTGTTCCAGCACCTGAAAGAGCCGGGGCGTGCACTCGCCGAAATCCGGCGGGTGCTGAAATCCGGCGGGTTGGTAGCTATCGCCGACGACGATCACGGGACAGTTCTGTGGGAGCCGCGCACCCCTGCCTTGACCGAGGCGCTCAGCCTGATTGCGCGTGTCATCGCGCACAACGGTGGTGATGTGTATCGCGCGCGTCATCATCCACGTCTGCTGCTAGAGGCAGGATTTGTTCGAGTGACTGCGACCGCAACGCTGGGCACAGGCGGTGTCTGGGGTTCGCCCGAAGAGACGCGGCTTTTCGCGGCGTGGTTCGCGGATCAACTGCGCGCGGCTGCAAGCGAAGAGCTCATGATTGGACAAGGCTGGACCGATGCGGAGTCGCTCAAGGCGATCGTCGGCGATGTGCTCGCGTGGGGTGAGCGGCCGGACGCGTTTTTCGCCGTCGTTGGGGTCGCCGCGACCGGCTGGCTCGACTGACCCCGTGCGGCAGGCGAGTATTCAAGGCCCCGCCGACCACCACCGCGAGACGCTGGCATTGTTCGTCTGGATCATGCGAGGCTTCGAGCATTGAAACCCCGCGGGTCTCTACCTACGCGATCCTCCAACTGGTACAAACGCTGGCAATGCCCAGCCGCGGCCAAGGAGATCGCTCAGCCATGTGTGCGCTGGCCAACGATGCCCGAACATTCACACGGGCCAAAACTGTCACGAGCCCCAGGTCGGCCTGACCGCCGCTGCCCACTCCGGACCGACCGCAGTCGTGCCTGGACCTGCACCAGAAGGAGGTGCCATGCAAGCCTCTGAGCTACGTATCGGGATTGTCGGCACCGGCTTCGGCCAACAAACTGCACGTGTGTTCCAGGCTCACCCGCGCACACGAGTCACCGCCATCTGCGGAAGAGACCCGGATCGCACGGCAGCGGTAGCGGCTGAACTCGCGATTCCCTACACGTTTACGGATTACCACGAGATGATCAGCACGGCGCCGATTGACGCTGTCGCCGTCGTCACGCCACCGCATATCCACCGACCAGTAGCCGAGGCGGCAATCTCGCGCGGGAAACATGTCCTGTGTCAGAAGCCGTTGGCAGAATCGGTCGAGTCAGCACGTGCAATGCGGGACATGGCCACGACCAGCGGCATCGTTCACGGAATGGATCAGCAGTTCCGCACGATGCCAGCGACGCTCTGTCTCAAGGACTTGCTTGAGGAGGGAGCTATTGGACGGCCCCATTCCGCGGTGGAGCAAATTCACATCGATGTCTGGGGGTACTACGCATACCGCGGCGGGAGCCCGTCAAAGTCGGCATGGTTCACCGAGCCTACTGGAGGCGGCTTCCTGCTCGCACTGGGTTGGGTCTGGGATCGTCAGTTGTTCTTATTCGGACCCGCACGCAGCGTGACTGGCTCGACCCGCATCGCGATACCGGAAGCGACGCTTGCCGATGGTACCCGCGTGCGGACAAACGCCCCCGACTCCACACACGCGCATGTCGAGTTCTGGAGCGGCCTGACTCTTATAACCCAGCTAGCACCTGCTCGATGGGGGCAGCATCGTACCCGTCTTGAGATCCTTGGCGACGAGGGAGCGCTGCTTCTTTCCGGTCCCGCCTCCGCGCCGGTTCTTCAGTACGCGGCCGTGACCGACGCGAACTACCGGACCCTGACCATCCCCGAACGCTACCAACCCAGCGATTTACCGCCCGGTGTTGACGCAGGCGCATTCACGATTGCGGACCGATTTGTCCGCGCGGTGATTGACGGTGAGCCGATGTCACCATCGTTCGACGATGCGCTGCGAACCCAGGAGCTCATTCAGGCCATTGCTCGGTCCGACGAAACCGGAACGCGCCAGGAGTTGTCCTCGGGGATTCACGCTGGACCACCATCCTAACTCTGTAAGCCGACCGCGGAGCGAAGCGACACGGTGTGCTGTGGAGTCGTCGTCCCGTTGCTTTTATGAGTCAGTATCAGTGACGAGATAGTTCACCGCACGGAGGGCTTCATGCCGTCGCCACGCAGTGCAAGGAGCGAACGGAGGCGCTCGCATAACCTGTCCAGCTCGTGCGCTGAAAGCATCCTGCTCGGTGCCCGTAGGAGACTTCGTCGGCACGGTATCCCCGATGGCACTCGACCGGAAGCCCCATGTCAAGAACACGCCTGGCTCGGACGATCCTGCTGAACCGGGCTTCGGCCAAACGCGCCAAGATCGAGCGGATGCGGCGATGTGCACGTAGTGAGGCATCCGGTAGGAGAAGCAGTTCTGCAAGGCGCGACCGCGAAGTAACCTGTCGGCGTGCGCGGCACAACCGGCCGTCGCACGCGAAGCGTTGCGGGCTGAGGGCTCCTCAGTTCGTCATTTATGAGAGGCAAGAGATGCTCGAAACGCGGTTCACGCGGCTAGTTGGGTGCACCGTTCCGATCCAACAGGCAGGCATGGGTGCGGCAAGCCGGGCCGAGCTGACCGCCGCCGTGTCCAACGCAGGCGGCCTAGGAATGCTTGGCTGCGGTTTCGGCGAAGGCGGGCCCGACGGCATTGCCTTGCAGCTCACGCAGACGCGCGCCCTGACGTCTCGGCCGGTGGGTGCGAATTTTGTCATTATCGATGGCGCGCCGCCAATCGACCATGCGTGTCTTGAGGCCGCGGCCAGTCTGGCGCAGCTGGTGGAGTTCTTTCTCTGGGCCGCGCCCGATCCTGGTCTCATCGACCTGGTCCACCAGCTGGGCGCTCTCGTTTCTTGCCAGGTCGGCTCGGCCGAGGAGGCGAAGCAGGCCGTGGATGCGGGTGCTGACATGATCGCTGCGCAGGGGTACGAGGCTGGCGGGCACGTGCGCAGTACCGTGGGGCTGCTGCCACTGCTCGGCGAGGTGCTGGAAGCGGTGGACGTGCCGGTGGTCGCAGCTGGTGGGATCGGCACTGCCCGCGCCATGGCGGCCGCATTGGCCGCTGGGGCGGACGGCGTGCGGGTTGGCACGCGGTTCGTCGCGTCCGTCGAGGCTTGGGTTCACCCCGGCTACAAACAGGCGCTGATCGACGCGCACGCGGAAGACAGCGTGTATACCCGGACGTTTTCCCTTGGGTGGGATGCGCCGCACCGCGTCCTGCGGTCGGCCGTCGCCGCCGCCGAGGCCTTCGATGGTGACATCGTGGGCGAGCGCGTGATCTGGTGGAACAATACCCACGCGCCCCTCCGGCGCTTTGCCCCGGGCATGCCTTTCGAGGGGACCACTGGTGCCGTGGAGGCGATGGCGCTCTTTGCTGGGGAATCTGTCGGCGGCGTCAGACAGGTGCAGCCAGCTGGGGACATCGTCCGCGAAATGGCAGAGGGCGCCGAGCACCTTCTGCGCCGGTGGACCTGACGGCGCCTGCGTCACCCCCCACCCAGCATCCTGCAGAGCAAACAGCTGCTCTTTATGTGCCCTTTGCGTTCAGAGTCTCCATGCCGGGTGCGATCGGCTTGGATGGACGGCAGAAACCTATCCCTAAACAGTGAGACAAGGACAAGCTCCTGCGACAGCGAGCACCCGCGGCCAACTAATGCTTCGGTTCGCACATGTTGACCCCTTTGCGGCGTCACCTCCGAGTGGACACGAGCTAATTCAACTGGAAGTCGGACTCACTCATCGGCCCATCAACGGTCAACTTATGCTTTCACCCTGGCCAACTTATGAGCTAAGTGACATAAGGAGGAATAAAAAGAATTACCGACTGACGTCGCGAGCTGTCTTTGGTTTGTCCAGCCACCGGCTTGACGCCCTCTAGCTCGCGCGCAGACTCAGCAATACCCGCGACTCGCATACTGGTCAGCGGCATGCTGCCGGGATGTCGTCAAGCGGACGCGCATTGGCTTTCAGCGTCGTGTCTCTGGTCCTGGTAGACATGCCCGCCAGCCCCTGATCCAGTGACCCGACCGGTGTCGCAACTACCCGGAATGGGAACGGCGTTCGCAAGCTCGTGTTCGGTCCGATCGAGCGCGTGATGCCAGCCTGAGCTCACCTGACGGAGTTCGGCCAGTTGATAGCAGCTTCCGTGGGTTTGCGACAGCGTAGGGATCTCCCTGTTGACGCACACTATTCTGTTGCGATGAGCGGACCTGTAACCACCATCGATGCCCCACCGGATGCGGCTCGGGCGAGTCGCGGCGCCCCGCCCGAGGTCGAGATCACGCTGGCGCGCGAAGCCATGGTGGGCAAGATCCGTGTGCGGCGCTCGCTGCCCCGGCGCGAACGCCGCACGGTCGGGGCGTGGTGCTTCCTTGACCATATGGGTCCGGCGAGCGTCACAAAGAGAGCGAGCATCGATGTAGGCCCGCATCCGCACGCGGGACTGCACACTGTCACGTGGCTCATAGAAGATGAAATCCTCCACCGCGACAGTCTCGGTTCCGAACAGGTGATCCGGCCTGGCCAGCTCAACCTGATGACAGCGGGTCAGGGGGTTGCGCACTCAGAGGAAGCGACCGTCGGATACCGCAGTCAACTGTACGGCGTGCAATTGTGGGTGGCGCAGGCAGAGGCAACTCGTCACGGCCCCGCGGCGTTCGAGGATTATCCCGAACTGCCCCGCATCGAGCTCGGGCGCAGCGAGGCAACAATTCTGGTCGGTACATTTGACGGGAAGAACTCCCTGCACGCGCTGACACACCGCTCGTTGGCTGCGATGCCGTGCTGCACACGGGACCTACGCAGTGGCCGTTCGAGCCATCGTTTGAACACGCGCTGGTGGTCCTCGAGGGCGCTGTCGTCGTCGATGCCAAAACGGTTGAAGCGGGCCAACTCGCGTACCTGGGCCAGGGGCGACCGGAGCTCACGCTGCACGCGAATGCGACGGCCCGCCTGGCTCCTGCTTGGCGGCGAACCCTTCGTCGAGCCCATCGTGATGTGGTGGAACTTCGTCGCGCGAAGTCGCGCCGAAGTCGACGCGGCTACACGCGCGTGGAACGCGCAAGACCCGCGCTTCGGGTCGGTGGCTTCGCCGCTGGATCGAATTCCAGCGCCGTCCCTCCCAGAGGCGCGCCCTTGAACGGGCGCTGGGAATAAGTCACAAACCGAAGTAGTTGAACCCTCAACGAAAGATACTTCGAGGACTTCTGACCACATGCCCCGCTCGACCCAGCCAACCATTGACGTTCGCCGCGCTGATACCCGTTTTGCCACCGACGCTGGCTGGCTCGAGTCACGGCACTGCTTCAGCTTTTCGCGCCACTACGATCCATCCAACACCCACCACGGGCTGCTGCTGGTGAGCAACGACGACATCGTTGCCCCGCGCACGGGCTTTGACACCCATCCGCACCAGGACATGGAAATCGTGACCTGGGTGATGTCAGGAGAGCTCGAGCACAAGGACACCCTCGGCAACAAGGGCCTGATCTATCCCGGGCTGGCGCAGCGCATGAGCGCTGGGCGCGGCATCTGGCATTCCGAGAAGAACAACACGTTCGACGCGCCTGTGCACTTCGTTCAGATGTGGGTACTGCCCGATATCGAAGGCATCGACCCGGGCTACCAGCAGCTCGACATCAATCCCGAGCTCGACAAGGGCGGACTGGTGCCCATCGCCTCCGGCCGCGGCCACGACGCCGCGATCGCCATTCGGCAGAAGCAAGCCGTCCTGTGGGGTGGTCGCCTCAAGCCCGGTGAGACCGTGCGCGTGCCCGAGGGACAGTTCGTGCATGTGTACATCGCGCGCGGCGGAGCCGATCTCGAGAACGCCGGGTATCTCGACAAGGGCGACGCGGTTCGACTGACCGCTGCGGGCGCACCGAAACTGACCGCTGATCCTGTCAACGGCGCCGAGGTGCTCATCTGGCAGACCCAACTTCCGACCCGCAACTGAGCCGACCGGCTCATGCTAGCTGCTCGATCTATGAGCCATCGACGATCTGCGCGCTGATGGCTCCGAGCTGTTGCACCTGCTCGGGTGTGAGGCGATCGAACAGATGGCGGCGCACGCTCTGAACGTGCTTCACAGCGGCCGAAGAGAGGACATCGAAGCCTGCATCCGTCAGCCGGGCAAACGTGCCCCGCCTGTCCGACAAGGAGCTGATGCGCTCAACCCAGCCGCGCTCCTCCAAGCGATCAACTGCATGCGAAACGCGACTGCGGGAGCACCACGTGCGCTCGGCGAGATCGCTCATTCGCAGACTGCGCTCGGGTGCCTCCGACAGCATCACCAGGATCTGGAAGTAGGCGAAGGGCATCCCAGCGTCGCGCTCCAGCTCGCGGTCGAGCTGCGCCTGAACCTGTTGAATGGCCCGCAGGTACGCCCGCCAGGCGCGCTGCTCGGCCGAGCTGAGCCAGCGTGTGTCCCCCATTCCACGAGGATAACGCTCGCAATTGAGCGTTCAACTAGTCTGACGCCGCAGGCCTGCCAGTCGTTGGCGTCGCGGCTCTTGCGCTGACTTGCTGGATGTTTCTGGACCCGGCTGGTCCGACTCGCGGTGAATCAGTCACCGTGCGCTCTGGACGCCTACCTCGAAGGCCGCCCTGCCCTGGGCTTGAGAGAGGCCGCTACTCCTCAAGCAAAGCGGCCGACGTTCCAGGCGGCTCTCGGAACCTATCCGGATCGTGATATGCCGCTGCCGCGCTCTGTCGCCCGCTTCAACCGCGGCGCCACCAATCGCGTCCTCGGTCCGCTCGCACGCTTCCTGCCCCACTTCGGCGTTGTCACCCACCGGGGCCGTCGTAGCGGGCGCGAGTATCGCACCCCAGTCAACATCTTTCACCACCGCGGCGGACTCCTCGTAGCGCTGACTTACGGTCCCGAATCCGACTGGGTGCGCAATGTGCTGGCGGCCGGCGGCTGCACCATTGAAACCGGCGGCCACAAGCTCCGCCTGCGCAACCCGCGCCTGTTGCATGACCCGACACACCGCGCCGTTCCCTCAATCTTGCGGCCGGTC
>JAFAOS010000108.1 GCA_019247515.1 Chloroflexota bacterium
CTATCGAACCCGGCCGAACCCGTTCGCTGAGGACTGGCCCTGGATCGCCAGCCAACTTGAGCGCGACCCGGCGCTGCAGGGCAAGACGATCTTCGGGCTGCTGAAGGAACTGCATCCCGGTCGCTACCAGGATGGTCAGCTGCGCACATTGCATCGTCAGATCGCCGCGTGGCGGGCTCAGTACGGTCCGGGCCGCGAGGTGATCTTTCCCCAGCTCCACGAGCCTGGCGAAGCGGCGCAGTCCGACTTTACGCATATGAACAGCCTGGACGTGACGCTCGGGGGTGTGCCGTTTCAGCACCTGGTTTTCCACCTGGTGCTGGTGTACTCGAACGTCGAGGCCATCCAGATTTGCTTCAGCGAGAGCTACGCGAGCCTGGTTGAAGGCTTCGAAACCTGCATCTGGAGAGTAGGCGGCATACCCCGCCAACATCGCACCGATCATCTCGGCGCAGCCATCCACCCGCTCACGGCACAGGAGCGTGGTCAGGCCAAAGAGCGCTACCGGCGCCTGATGGCGCACTACAACCTGGAACCGACGACGAACAACCTCGGCGTCGCCCACGAGAACGGGGACGTCGAACAAGAGCACTTCCGCTTCAAAGACGCCGTCGATCAGGCGCTGCGCGTGCGTGGCAGCCGCGATTTTGCCGATCGCGGCGCCTACGATCGGTTCCTGCAGCAGTTGGTCAGCCAGCGCAATCTGACGCGCGAGGTCCGCTGGGCCCAGGAGCGTCAAGCACTCCGGCCGCTGCCCATGACGCCGCTGTTGGCATGCCGTGAAGTGCGCGTGCCCGTCAGCCGCTTCAGCACCATCCGCGTGCTGCAGAACACGTACTCGGTGCCCTCGCGGCTGATCGGGACAACGCTGTTGGTGCGAGTTCGCTCCGAGACGCTCGAGGTTTATCACGCCACCGCGCATCTGCTCAGCATGCCGCGGCTGCTTGGGACGGGCCAGCACGCCATTGATTACCGCCACGTCATCTGGTCGTTGGTGCGCAAGCCTGGTGCGTTCGCTCACTATCGCTACCGCGACGATCTGTTTCCCAGTCTGACCTTCCGACGTGCCTACGACGCGCTCAATGGTCAAGCCCCTGAACGTGCCGATCGGCACTACGTGCGGCTGTTGCATCTGGCGGCCAGTACGTCCGAGACCGAAATCGAGACCGCACTCGGACTGCTGCTTGAGCAGCACATCGTGCCCACCTTCGACGTCGTGCGCGATCTGACGCGGCCACCGGCTGACCAGCGGGTCCCGCAGCTGAGCCAGCCACGGCTTGACCTGAGCGTGTACGACCGGCTGCTCAGCCAGGGAGCCGCGCGTGCCTGACCGCCAAACCGAGATGCGGCTGATGCTCCGGTCTCTGAGGCTGCCGGCAATCGCCGCCGTCTACGAGGACCTGGCGCTCAAAGCCGCCAAAGCCAATCTGACGCACGAGGAGTTCCTGTACGAACTGCTGCGGGCCGAATGCCTCCAGCGTGATGAACATCGCGTCGCTCGCCTGCTGCGGCTCTCAGGCTTGCCACCCGACAAGACTTTTCGCACCCTGCAGCTCGAGCGGTTTCCACCACTCATCCACCAACAATTGGAGCGGCTGCGCAGCGGCACATTCCTGGACGACGCGATCAATGTGGTCGCCGCCGGTAAACCGGGTGTAGGCAAGTCGCATGCGCTCGCGGCCATTGGTTATGAGCTGGTGTTGCAAGGTCACCAGGTGCTGTGGACGCCGACAGCGAGCCTGGTGCAAGAGTTGCTGGCGGCCAAGCGCGATCTGCGTCTGCCGAACCTGCTGGCCAAGCTCGATCGCTTCGAGTGTGTCTTTCTGGACGACATTGGCTACGTCCAGCACGACCGGGATGAGATGGAAGTGCTGTTTACCTTCCTGGCTGAGCGTTACGAAAGACGCAGCGTGGCCATCTCGACCAACCTCGTTTTTTCAGACTGGAACCGCATTTTCAAAGATCCCATGACGACGATGGCGGCCATCGATCGTGTCGTACACCACTCAGTCATCCTGGATCTGATGGGCATGGATAGCTTCCGTGCGAGAGAGGCCGGCGACCAGCACACGCCACCGACTCCGCCCGAGCCAGAACCACCCGCCGATCCGGACATGGGGCAGGCGGCATGACGACCACCGCCAAGCCCAGTTGTGATACTTCGCGTGACGGATCGACGCCGAGTGGCAAGCGCACCTGCGCGCTCTGCCTGGGTCCACTGACGGATTCGCGCTCTCGGTACTGCTCACCGGCCCACCGTCAGCGCGCATTCAGACTCCGCCGTGTTCAGCTCGCTTCAGTCGACGAAGGTCAGCTGCGGGCTGAGCTCCGTCGGCGCGGCGCACTGGTGGCCCACACGGTCTACGAGTGCGGCGTCTGCGGTGAGCGCTCGGTCGGTGAACGACGATGCGAGGAGTGCAACGTCTTTAAACGGGGTCTGGGTCTCGGCGGCCACTGCTCTGAATGTGAGCAACCCATCCTGCTCGCCGACCTGCTCGAACCGGAGGTGATGCCGTAACCCACTAATCCCCAGCCGTCCACAGAGAAAGGTTTCCCCCCGGAACCCCCTTTCTAAAGAGACCACTACTACGACTGCTTTTCCCCTTCACCATCATTCCCCTACCTCAGACCGGAGCGGCCAATCTAATTGACGATGGTGGCCAGACCTATTGACTTTGAACACGGCCGTCTACATTGAGAGTGTTGGGACCGGCTTTGGAGGCATCGTGCTCGAGATCCAGCATGAATGGGGCTCTGACTACGATGTGCAGTGCGGTGGCTGGGGAAGCCAACCGGAAGAGACATGGCTCTCCGAACACGTCCTTGCCCCGTACAAAAACAGACGCGTGCGCGTGACGATCGAAGAGCTTGAATCTGGCTAATTCCACATAAGCCGTCCGGTGCAGGCGCTCCTGGGTGCAACGATGCCATACCTCCGCCACGGCGACGGCCGAGCCGCGCGGTCGCGGTCGTCTAGGTGAAAAGAACTGGGCCAGCTGGGCGGGCGAGGGCTCGCCGTCGTAGCCGCCATAGCGGCGCTGCCGGTCGGCGGTCAGGAAGGCGACGGGGATGGCGGCCCTTTTCGACGGAGGTGGGATGGAGGCCGACGGTATTGCAGCTAAAGAGTGATTAGGTGCGATAGCCGGCATCCACGCCGAGCTCACCGAACGAACGGCGCGCCTCGCCGGCGCCCCACGTGGAAGGCGTAGACTACGCATTCTGTGCGATAGGCCCGCCGATGCCTGGTGTCTTGCAGCTCGTCCCGTCGATCCCGAGCGTCTCCGCTGCATTCGAGCGCTTCCTGGCCCGCTCGCGTTTCGCGGCCCGTACCCGCGAGAGCTACGCCCAGGACCTTCCGCCGCGGCTGGCGCGCGTCGGCCAGCAGCCGGTCGCGAGCCTGCGGCCTGAGCATGCCGCAACGTTCCTGGCCGCCCACGAGCGCCTGGCGGCGAGAACCTTCAACCGCCGCTACGCCGCCCTGCGCAGCTTCGTCCGCTGGTGCCAGCAGCAAGGCTGGCTCGACGAGGACCCGCTCGTCGGTCTGGAGCGTCGCCCGCAGCCCAGAACCGGGCCGCGGGCGCTCGATCCCGAGCAGGTCGAGGCGGTGCTGCGCGGCATTCGTAATGCACGGGACCGCGCTCTGTTTTGGCTGATCGACGACGGCGGCCTGCGCTGCCAGGAAGCATTGGCCATCAACATCGAGGACATCGACTGGACCGAACGGGCCATCCGCATCCAGGGCAAGGGCAACCGCGCCCGCGAAAATATTCTTCTCGCGACGCGTCTCCCGCTCCCTGGAGGGCTACCTCAAGCAGCGCGGTGAGCCCACCCTCGGACCGCTATTCATCACCGCCCGCAAGGCCCGCTCACCCGGGCGTGCCGACCTGACCACCGAGGGCTACGCGCGTCTCTCATACCGGCAGGCCGACACGCTCTGGAAGGCCTACACGCCAGGCTGGGACCTGCACCAGCTGCGACACACGGCCATCAGCGCGCGGGCTGCTCAGGGCTATACCGAGGTCGAGCTCAAGCGCTTCATCGGCCACCAGTCCCTCCGCAGCCTCGAGGGCTACATCGCCCGCAACCGCGAGGATGCCAAGCGCAAGGCGCGCGCCTGGGAGCGCGGCAACAGTGCGGGCTTGTAGGAATGGAACGGGAGGCGCACATGCCTTTACCGAGGGGTGTCATCGTGGGGATAGGTGGCGCTGGCCGTCACGCGTCAGTGGGATGAGCGAGGTCGGTCTACGGCACGTCAGCTGTGTCGCTGTCGACACAACCGCCCAGGTCCTGACCTGGACGCGGCTCCCTACTTGGGGCACGTCGCTGACAGGCTCCTCCCCGGGCTCGGAGCTGGCAGCAGCCCGCTGGTGGGCGGGCAGGCGGCCGCGACCACTCTTGGGAGCTCCGCGTCGAGTGTCGCGCACCTAGCTGAGGCTCGTACAGACTCGGGGCAAAAGAAATGGCAGCCGATTCGCGTGAGCACGTAACTCTTGCGGAGTTGGTCGCGACGCTGTCGCTACTGACCGATCTGGGGATGGGGCGGCCCATGGAGCGGGTGCTGCGCCAGACCGTCATTGCAATGCGTCTGGCCGTGTTGGCGGGGCTGGATGAATCCGTCCGCGGGTCGGTGTATTACACCTCGCTGCTGAGTTGGGTGGGTTGCGCCGTCGAAACCAGTGAGGTGTCGGCGCTGTTCGGCGACGAGCTTG
>JAFAOS010000116.1 GCA_019247515.1 Chloroflexota bacterium
ATGGAGGGGCCATGCTGAGCGCCGCCGACAATGCGTTGATCACGCAGACGAACCCCGGTACGCCGATGGGCGAGCTGTTCCGTCGCTTCTGGTTACCCGTGGTGCACCCGGACGAGCTGCCGGAACCGGACTGCCCGCCGATCCGCATCCGCGTCCTGGGCGAGGACCTGGTCGCCTTTCGCGACACCAACGGGCAGGTCGGCATCATGGAGGCGTTCTGCCCACACCGCCGCGCGCCGCTGTTCTACGGCCGCAACGAGGAGTGCGGGCTGCGCTGCGTGTACCACGGCTGGAAGTTCGACGCCGCTGGCAACTGCATCGACATGCCCAACGAGCCGGCCGAGAGCGACTTCTCGAGCAAGGTCAAGCTCCAGGCCTACCCGACCCGCGAATGGGGCGGCGTGATCTGGGTCTACATGGGCCCAGCCGAACACATGCCGGCCGATCCGCCGGCCATGGAGTGGGGCCTGGTCGCGCCCAGCCAGCGGCGGGTGGTCAAGAACTTCCAGGAGTGCAACTACCTGCAAGCCCTCGAAGGCGACATCGACACCGCCCACGTCTCCTACCTGCACCAAAGCTTTAGGCCCGACCCGCGCAACGGCGGCGTCGTGCGTGATGTCGGCCGCGTCGACAAGGCCCCCAAGCTGATGGTCTTGCACCACGACGCCGGCTTCGCCTACGGCGGGCGGCGCAACGTCCGCGAGGGCGGCTACTACTGGCGCGTCACCCAGTTCCTGTGGCCGACGTACGCCTTCATCCCGGCGTTCTCGTGGCCGAAGACGTGCACCTACACCGTGCCGGTCGACGACCACCACTGCTTCCGCTTCAGCTTCGCCTACACCATCGAGGGCGACCTGCCGACCGACGCCCGCTCGTGGATCGCGCCCGGCGAGGGGCTCGGGCCGTGGTCGCGCCACTACGGCCAGCACTGGTTCGAGGACGGCCTGTGCATTGACACCTGGCTGCTCGAGCAGAACAAGCGCAACCACTATTTCCTTGATCGCCAGCGGCAGCGCACCGAGAGCTTCACCGGCATCGAGGGCATCCCGACACAGGACCGGGCGATGACTGAAGGCATGGGCTTCATCTGCGATCGGACTCGCGAGCGCCTTGGCACGACGGACGTGGCCGTCATCGCCGCGCGGCGAGGCCTGATCGACATGGCGCGCGCTCTGGAAAAGAGCGTCGAGCCATATTCGGCGACCCACGCCGAGGCGTATCGTCTGCGGGCGCTCGACGTGGTGACGCCCGATGGCGAACTTGGCCCGGTGCTCGAGCGCTATCGCGACGAAGTCAGCGTGCCCGTGCAGGTCAACTAAATTTAGCTACGACAGCTCGTATTCCTGCAGCGCGGTTGCCGAATTCGCCTCGCGATCCGCCTCCAGGTCCGCGCGCATGTAGTCCAGCAGCGGCAATTCTTGCCGCGCGAACTCGGCCGAAAGATCATCCAAAGAGAGCCCCCCGCGCCGCGCACTCGGGTTCATCTTCGACAGTTGAATTCCCTCACCGCCGCAACCGGGACACACCTCCTCCGTGTCCCCGACCTCGCCGGTGCCGCGGCACTCGGAGCACAGGTCTACGACATTGACGTAGAAGCCCTGCTCACCAGGGTCCCACCCAAAGAAGACGACTTTCGCGGCGTGTCGATACCAACGCCGACTCATCGGAGTAGCATATCTGGTAGGAGAGTACTGAACTGTGCTGAAGGTCGAAGAGAACGAGCTGATCACCCGCGTTGGCCCCGGAACACCGATGGGCAACTTCATGCGCGAGTACTGGGTGCCCGCGTTGCTTTCGTCCGAGGTACCGACACCAGACTCTGACCCGCTGCGAGTCCTGCTCCTTGGCGAGCAACTGATCGCCTTCCGCGATACCAACGGCAACGTCGGGTTGATCCAGAACAACTGCCCCCACCGCGGCGCTTCGCTGTTCTTTGGACGCAATGAAGAGGCAGGTTTAAGGTGCGTCTATCACGGCTGGAAGTTCGACGTCGAGGGCCGCTGCATCGACATGCCCAACGAGCCTGCCGAATCCGACTTCAAGTCAAAGGTGAAGGCGGTTGCCTACCGGACGCAGGAGCGCGGCGGCATCGTCTGGGCCTACCTCGGTCCACGCTCGACGCCCCCGCCGCTGCCCGACCTTGAAGGCAACATGCAGCCGGACTCCGACAAGCTCGCGCGAGCAACGCAACTGCCCTGCAACTGGCTGCAGGTCCTCGAGGGTGACATCGACACCACGCACGTGGGATTCCTGCACTACGGCGGCCTGAGGGCGGAGGAGCAGGTCCCCGGCAGCTTTTCCGAATACCAGCTCAGAGTCAAGACCGCCCACTTCGAGGTCATCGACACCGAGGGTGGCGCCGCGTACGGCGCGCGCCGTCCAGCGAGCGAGGACCAGGTCTACTGGCGCATCGCCCAGTGGTGCTTCCCCTTCTACACGTTCACCCCGCCAGGCGTGCTCGGCACCAAGAAGGGCGGCAGCGCGCGTGTGCCGATGGACGACAACCACGTCCTGACCTTCAATATGACCTCGGGTCGTCCGCGTCCGACACAGCAGACCGGCAGCAGCCCCTTCTTCCAGCAGGCGATGCAGCCCAACACCACAGATTGGTACGGGCGTTTCCGACCTGTGCAGCAGCCTGAGAACGACTACCAGCTCGACCGCGAGGCGCAGCGTAGCAACACCGGCTTCAACGGCTACACGGGGATCACCGGCGTCGGCATGCAGGATGCGGCGATGACCACCAGCATGGGCCGCATCTACGATCGCTCCAAAGAGCACCTGGGCACCACCGACGCCATGGTGATTCGCGTCCGTCGTCGGCTGATCGCCGCGGTGCAGGCGCACATGAAGCACGGTGTCACACCGCCAGGCGTGGACGATCCCGACGTGTATCGCGTGCGCTCCGGCGGCGTCTTCCTGCCGCCGGATGCTGACTGGGTCGACGCGACGCGCGAGCTGCGCCAGGCATTCGTCGAGCACCCCGAGCTCGACCCCGCGCTCAACGGTCCGCTATGAAACTCGAGGAGTACCTGGCGATCCCATATCGCCTGGTCGCCTACTCGGCCGAGGGGCCGGACGGGTCCTGGCGTCGCTTCGCCGCCTACCCGGAGATCGGCGTCGTCAGCGAGGCGGACACCCCGTGGGAAGCCCAGGAGCGTCTCGAGGAGCAGCGCGTCCGCTACATCATCGATCACGTCCAGCGCGGCGAGCCCATTCCCGTGCCGCGGCCGCCGCTCAAGTCGTTGACCACCGTGCTGGACCTGGAGCGACTCGGCTTCGCCCGCTGGCTCGTCGAAACCCAGCAACTCAACGAGGGCCAGTAATTTGCCAAAGGTTGCCATCGTGACCGGCGGGGGGACCGGCATCGGCCGCGCCTCCGCCCTCGCCCTGGCCCGCAACGGCTTCGCGGTGGTGATCACGGGCCGACGCCGCGAGCCACTCGAGGCGACCGCGCAGGCCGCTGGCGAAGCCCAGATCGTTCCATTTCCGGGAGACATTTCGGACCCGAGCCACGTCGAAGCGCTCTTCGCACACACGAAGAGCACCTTCGGTCGACTCGACGTCCTGTTCAACAACGCCGGGCGCGGTGCACCGGGCATCAACCTGGAGGACCTGACCACCCAACAGTGGCTGGACGTCGTGGGCGTCAATCTCAACGCGGCGTTCTACTGCACCCAGGCGGCCTTTAAGATCATGAAGGACCAGGACCCGCGCGGCGGACGCATCATCAACAACGGCTCGATTTCAGCCCATGCGCCGCGACCCAACTCCGCGCCCTATACCGCGACCAAGCACGCCATCACCGGCCTGACCAAAGCCACGGCGCTGGACGGGCGCAAATACGACATCGCGTGCGGGCAGATCGACATCGGCAATGCGCTGACCGACATGACGCGGTCCTCCAGCGCTGGACAGCTCCAGCCGAGCGGACAGGTTGTGCCCGAGCCACGCATGGACGTCGAACACGTGGCGCAAGCGGTGGTCATGATGGCCAGCCTCCCGCTCGAGACCAACGTGCAATTCATCACGATCATGGCCACCAAGATGCCCTTCGTGGGCCGCGGCTAGGAGCGAACGATGGGCCCCTTCAAAATCCAACCTCACAATCGCCTGCAGGAGTGGGTAGCCGAGGAAAAGGGCTACTTCCGCGCCGAGGGTCTCGACTACACCTTCCACTTCGCCGGCTCGCCGGATGCAGTCGGCGTCGGCCGCAGCTACCGCCTGAACGGGGGTGGGGTCCAGACCACCGATGAGGTCAAGTCCGGCGCCTTCGAAACCATGGAGGCCGGCCGCACGTGCGACATCAGCGCCGCCTGCCACTGGGCGGTCAACATGGCGGCGTCGGGGCAGCACGGCAAGATGTGGGGCCACGCGTACTCGGTGACGCCGGCCGGTATCTACGTCGCGGCGGACTCGCCCATCCGCAAGCCCGAGGACCTGCGCGGTCGTGAGGTGGGTGTCGGGTACCACTCGGGCAGCCACTTCTCGGCGCTGCAGGCGCTGGAAGCGTTCCTGTCACCCGAAGACGTCCGGCTCAAGTTCATCGGCTCGCCGAACGACCGCGTCGCGCAACTGCTCGATCGTCGCATCGACTCTGCCAACGTCTTCGGGCTGCAGACCTACATCCTGGAGCAGCAGGGCTTCCGCAAGGTGGTGGACACGACGTTCATGATCGGGTTCCTGATCTCGGGCCAGGACACCGACCCCGAGGATGTCGAGAAGTACTTCCGGGCGCTCCGGCGGGCGCAGCGCGACCTCGACATCGAGTACCAGAAGTA